>CABZPB010000058.1 GCA_902527485.1 uncultured Pelagibacteraceae bacterium | reverse complement strand
GTTGGTGTCGCAGTAAGAGTGGATAAATTCTCAGATAGCTCAATAGATATGTATGTTCGTTGTTTTACAAAGTCAAATAGTTGGAATGATTGGTTGTCAGTAAAAGAAAGATTGGCGATTGAAATTAAAAATATAGTAGAGAAGAATAAAGCATCCTTCGCATTTCCGAGTTCATCTGTTTACATTGAAAAAAAATGATAGCTATTTTTTATTTGGCTTTACAAATTTTAAAACTCTACTCTTATGTAGTCATTGCCAATGTAATTATAAGTTGGCTAATTGCTTTTAATATACTTAATACTCAAAACAGATTTGTTTACTCAATTTTGGAATTAACTTATCGCCTAACAGATCCATTTTTAATAAGAATAAGACGTTTTCTACCAAATTTAGGATCTTTAGATATTTCACCAATAATATTACTTCTATTGATTTGGTTTATAGAAATGTGTATGAAACTCTACATCGCGCCCTTAATATTTTAGACTTATGATTTTAATAGATGGAAAAAAAGCAGCAGCCGATTTAAGAGAAGAACTTAGAAAAGAAGTAATTGAATTAAAAAATAAATATAACAAAGTTCCAGGATTAACAGTTATATTGATTGGTGATCTCACACCAAGCCAGATATATGTAAGAAATAAAGAGAAATCAGCAAAAGAGGTAGGATTAAAATCTGAAGTGGTTAAATATCCTGACTCTGTAGAGGAAAAAGTTATCTTAGATAAAATAAAAGAGCTTAATAAAGAAGATAGCGTTTCAGGTATTTTGGTTCAGTTACCTTTACCAAATCATATAGACAAACAAAAGATCATAGAGGCAATTGACCCATCTAAAGATGTAGATGGATTTCATCCAATGAATGTTGGAAACCTTTCATCAGGCTATGAAAGTTCTGTTCCGTGTACTCCATTAGGTTGTTATTTGCTAATTAAAAAAATTGAGCCAAATTTAAATGGAAAAAAAGCAGTAATAGTTGGGAGATCAAATTTAAACGGAAAACCAATGACACAACTTCTTTTGAAAGAAAATTGTACAGTTACAATCACTCACTCAAAAACAAAAGATCTTAAAGCCGAATGTTTAGAGGCAGATATTCTTGTTGCAGCTGTTGGCATACCTGAACTTGTTAAGGGAGACTGGGTAAAAAAAGACGCAATAGTAATTGATGTTGGTATCAATAAGACAGATAAGGGTATTGTTGGAGATGTTGCTTTTGATGAAGCCTCAAAAAGTGCTAAAGCTTTAACGCCAGTTCCAGGTGGTGTGGGCCCAATGACAATTGCATGTTTATTAAAAAATACCATAGAGTGTTTCAAAAGATCGCAACTTTAAAGTTACAACTTATTAATTTTTTGATACTTTATGGTGTGAAGAAACCTAAATATCCTTATAGAATTGCAATAGTATTCTTAATCTTAACAGTTCCAACTATTGGGGCAACCCAACTGGGGTGGTACTTATATGACCAACAAACGGGTTTTGATTATGGTATGATTGTTGGAACATTTTCAGTTATTTATGCTGCTTGGTTAATGTATGAAAAAAATTGGCGAGAAGAAGAAGAGGATGATGATTAGACTATGGAAAAATTAATTTTTTTTGGATTAGTAATTCCAATTTTCCTTTTTGTTTTATATTTAGGTGGCACAGCCATCATGAGCGGTTTTAGCGCTAAAGAGGCTAATCGAAAAGTAAAGGATGATAATGAAGACAACACTCCCTTTGATCAACTTAGTGATGAACAGTCTTTAAGTGATGAGCTTGAAAAACTTAACAAATTAAAAGATTCTGGAGTATTGACACAAGAGGAATTTGAAAAGGCAAAAAATAAATTACTAAATAATTAAATCACTTTGTTAGAAGTAATAATGTTGCCCCAGAAATGAATATTATAATACCCATTATTTCGATAAAAGTTATTTTTTCCTTAAAAAGATATTTTGACGACATATAACTGAAAAGTATTTCAATTTGACCAACTGCTCTAACAAAAGAGGCTTGAATTAAGGTAAACGCAAAAAACCATGATAATGTTGCTAAA
>CABZPB010000057.1 GCA_902527485.1 uncultured Pelagibacteraceae bacterium | reverse complement strand
TGCATTAGAATCTTTAAATTTCTTATCCTCTATAAACTTTACAGAAAAAATTGATAATTCATATAAAATTAATAATGGAATTGCTAAACCAATTTGTGTTATAGGGTCGGGTGGTGTTAATAGTGCTGCTGCTGCAAAAATTATAACTACAACGTATTTTCTTCTTTTTTTTAAAAATTCAGAATCAACAACACCAATTCTTGCTAGTAAACTTAAGACCACAGGTAATTGAAAACTTATACCAAAAGCAAAAATAAGTTTCATTACTAGTGATAAATATTCATTTACCTTAGCCTCAAGTTGGATTGGTAAATTTGTAGATAAACCTGTGCTTTCAAATGATAAAAAAAACTTTATCGCTAAGGGCATTATCAAATAATAAACTAATATCCCTCCAAGAAAAAAAAGTACTGGAGTTAATATTAGATAAGGTAATATTGCATGCTTTTCATGTTTATATAAACCGGGTGCTATAAATTTCCAAATTTGCATTAGTATAAACGGGCAAGTGACAAAGAATGCTGTAAAGAAGGAAATTTTTAAATATGTTAAAAAGGTTTCTTGAAGAGCAGTAAATATTAGTCGTCTGTCAGTTCCATCATCTTTAACGGCTTGGGCGAAAGGATCTACTAAAAAACCATATAAATGTTCTGCAAAAAAATAACATCCAATAAAAAAAACAATTAGAAAAATAAAACTATGTATAAGTCTTTTTCTTAGTTCAGCTAAATGGCTTACAAAACCACCTTCTTTATCATTCTGACTCATGCTTTTTTTCTTCTTTTTTTTCTATTTTCTCATTTTCAATATCAATATTTGAAACTTCGTTTTGGACATTATTTATATAATTCTTAATTGTACCAATCCATGAGCCAACTTTTTTTAACATAATTGGAAAATCTTTTGGTCCAAGAACGACAATAGCTATCGCTACGATAATTAAAATCTCAAACCAACCAATAGTAGGCATGTGATTTAATCTTTTTTGTTATTATCTTGATTATCTTCGGAAATATTTTTAGGTTCGTTGTCATCAGTAACATCTGATGCCATACCTTTTTTGAAGCTCTTAATTCCTTTAGCAACATCTCCCATCAGACTTGAAATCTTACCTCTTCCAAAAAGTAACACTACAAGTATAACAACAATTGCTATCTGCCAAATTCCTATGCTCATAGAAAAGTTATATATCTTTTATTCTCAATTTTAAAGTGACTTTTTTTAACCTAAGTTATGAATTCTTATTTTTCTCCTCAGAGTCTAAAGTGCTGCTTAGCATTTCATCAATATTCGAATAAATATCCTCTTTTTTACCATCTTGTTTCTCTTTATAAAATTTACCAGTTCCAAAAATTGCATTATCAATATTTGTACTATCGATAAGACCAGCGGCACCCAATTCATCAACTGTTGGTAAATCGGATAACTTTTGAAGATTAAAATGACTTAAAAAATCATCAGTTGTAACATATTGAATTGGTTTTCCGGGGACATCTTTTCTACCACCTGGTTTTACCCAGTCTAACTCCATCAAAATTTCAAGAGTATTTGTACCAAATGCAACACCTCTAATTTCTTCAATTTCAGCACGCGTCACTGGTTGATGATAAACAATGATTGCAAGTGTTTCAATTGCAGCTCTTGATAATTTTTTTTCAACAGTTTTTTCTAGTTTCATAATTTCAGAAAGATTTGGGGAGGTTCTAAATGACCATTTTTTTGAGATACACACTAAATTTATACCTCGATTAGAATATTCGTTTTGTAATTTTAATAAAATTTTTTCAACATTAGTTTTTTTTGAAATCTTGTTTTCTATAGTTTCAATATCAAGTGGCTCAGCAGCTGCAAAAACTATTGCTTCAATTTCTTTTTCAATTGAGGATAATCTATTAGGAAAATCAATAACATTATCTTTTTTAGTATTTTTTTTATTCATTATTTTTCCTTAATAAAAATATCATCAAATAAATTTTCTTGTTTAATTTTTAAATTACCTTCTTTTACAAGTTCAAGTGACCCTGCAAAAATACCAGCTGTACCGGTTTTTTTGTACTTTGTAATACTCTTAAAATTTTT
>CABZPB010000056.1 GCA_902527485.1 uncultured Pelagibacteraceae bacterium | reverse complement strand
CTTTGGCTAATATAGCAGAACACGGCGGTCAAGAAGTACCTCACTTACATTTTCATTTATTTGGAGGTGAAAAAGTTGGAAAGATGGTGGAGTGAGCATAAAAGTTAAAAGAAATTACTTAGAAATCAATTCACTAAAAGACTTAAACAAACCAAAATTTTCTCCGCACGATTGCTTTATTGATCTTAGTGATCCAGCAGATTTTCAAATTAATAAGTTTTTTTATAAAAGCATCGGTAAAGAGCATCGATGGACTGATCGACTAGTTTGGACGGATAAGCAGTGGATTAAGTATATTTCTAATCAAAAGGTAAAAACCTACATTTTAAAAAAAGCTAATGATCTAGCTGGATATTTTGAACTTATTTTTCATGAGGAAAAAAAAGAAACTGAAATTGCTTATTTAGGATTATTAAAAGAATATCAAAATAAGAAATTGGGCTCTTTCCTTTTAACTTCGGCTATAAAAAATTCATTTCTTGATAAGACTAATAGAGTGTGGGTGCACACTTGCTCTTTAGACCATAAAAATGCGTTAAATAACTATATTTCAAGGGGTATGAGAATTTACAAAACTGAGTCTGTCTCAATTTAATTTTGTTGAGGTAAAACAAATAAATTATTATTTAATTTTTGATTTTTTTTAACTGAGTCTAAGAAAGTGATACTTAGATTTTGATAAATATCTGTAGTTTGCCAACCGATTAAATTAAGAGTATTATAGTCAAAGAAAATATTTATCTCAAAATCTTTTTCAAAAAATTTAAAATTTATAAATTTATTATCTAAAACCCTTCCGTTTAAATTTTCGATTTTGTTAATTAAAAATTTTTTATTTAATATCAGATTTAATGGTGTTCGTTCAAGTGGATATAAGTAATAACTATCATTAGTTTTAATTACTATTGATTTACCATTGGAAACTAAAATTTTATTGTTATTTAAATTATATTTACAAAATATTTTTTTTGGATATGAAAGAGCACAACGACCATTTTCTGTTTTACCACTAACATTTTGTTCAAAGTTGAATGTCAAGGTATTAGTAGTTTCTAGGTTTCGAATAATTTTTTGTTTAACATTTGCTGAAGCCTCAACAATCGAAAATAAAATAAATAAAAAAATAAACTTATTTATCATTAAAGAACGTCACGTTTTCCAACGTGATTAGCCTTACTCACAATTCCTTCTTCTTCCATCATATCAATTATTCTCGCTGCTCGATTATATCCAATTTGTAGTTTTCTTTGCAAAAAAGACGTTGATGCTTTTCCCTCAGATTTTATTATTTCTACAGCTGTTTGATATAGCTCATCTTTATCACCTATATCTTTAGATCCTTCTCCCATTTCTTTTTCATCTGCAAAATTTAAAATTTCGTCTACATAATCTGGCTCTGCTTGAGATCTTAAAAAATTGTTAATATTTTCAATCTCATTATCTGATACAAATGGTGCATGTATTCTTATAACTCTGTTAGCAGATGACATATATAGCATATCACCTTTACCTAATAATTGTTCAGCACCCTGTTCTCCTAATATAGTTCTACTATCTATTTTAGATGTAACTTGAAAAGAAATTCGTGTAGGAAAGTTTGCTTTAATTGTTCCTGTAATCACGTCAACGCTTGGTCTTTGAGTAGCCATTATAATGTGTATCCCAGCTGCTCTTGCCATTTGTGATAATTTTTGAATATAGTTTTCAATTTCTTTTCCTGCAACCAACATTAAATCAGACATTTCATCGACTACTACGACTATGTAAGGCATTGGAAGTTTATGTTTTGCATTATAACTATCTATATTTCTAACCCCTTCCTTAGTCATAAGTCTGTATCTACTTTCCATCTCTTTTACCACCCAGCCTAAAACTGAAGCTGCTTTTTTTGCTTCTGTTATCACTGGACATAAAAGATGGGGTATTCCTTCGTATGTTGATAGTTCAAGCATTTTAGGATCAATTAAAATAAATTTACATCTCTCAGGAGTATGACAGTAAAGCAGTGACAATATTATTGTATTGATGCAAACCGACTTTCCAGACCCAGTTGTTCCAGCTATTAATAAATGAGGCATTGAAGATAAATCTCCAACTATTGGATTTCCAGATATACTTTTACCTAAAGCGATCGGTAATTTAATTT
>CABZPB010000055.1 GCA_902527485.1 uncultured Pelagibacteraceae bacterium | reverse complement strand
TGGAGCAATAGTTCACTATAGAGCTACAAAAAATAAAACAAAGCTCTTAAAAAAAAATGAAATATTTCTATGTGACTCTGGGGGTCAATATAAATTTGGTACAACAGATGTAACTAGAACTATCTGTTTTGGATATCAAAATAAAAATGTAAAAAATATTTTTACAAATGTTTTAAAAGGACATATTGCTGTTGCTCAAACTGACCTTAATAAAAAAAAAACTGGTAAACTCATTGACAAAGATGCAAGAAAATTTCTTAAAAAAAACCATCTAGATTATAGTCATGGCACAGGCCATGGAGTTGGTTTTTTTCTTAATGTTCATGAGGGACCTCAAGCTATCTCAAAATCTAATTCAGTAAAAATTCAAAAAGGTATGATACTTAGTAATGAACCAGGTTATTATAAAAAAGATAAATTCGGAATTCGCATTGAAAACTTAGTATATGTGAAAAAAATTGGAAGAAAATTAGGTTTTGAAAATTTAACTTTAGCTCCAATAGAAAAAGAATTAATCGATTTTAATCTCTTAACAAAGCAAGAAAAAAACTATCTTTTTAATTATCATTTTAAAGTTTACACAAAAATATCTCCATTTTTAAAAAGAAGTGAAAAAAAATGGTTAGCAAGTTTTATTTAAGCATTTTTAACCAAGAAGACTGATTTAAAATTTTTACACCCAAGTTTTTTGCAGCATCGACTTTTCTATTAGTTGGTTTTTCACCAATGATAAGATAATCAAGTTTTTTCGTAACATTGCTAACTATTGACCCTGAATTTTGCTCTATTAAAGATTTCGCCTCAGAACGGCTCATGTTTGAGAGTTTACCTGTAAACATAAATGTTTTATTGTTTAATAAACCACCTATTTTATTTGTTTCTGTGTCTTGTACTTCAAGCAATTCATCCAAATTTTTCAAAACCTTTAAATTTGTATTGTTTTTAAAAAAATTTTTAATTGAATTAATCTGAGTTTCACCTATTCCATCAATATTCATTAAATCATCGAAATTACTTTTTTTTGAGAGAGCTAAAAAATTTTTAAGTGATTTTAAATTTTTAGATATGATTTTAGCGTTTTCTAAACCAATATGTCTAATGCCTAAGGCATAGATAAATTTTTCAAAAGAAATTTTTTTTCTTAAATTTATTGAATATTTTAAATTAGCAACTGATTGTTTGCCCCACCCATCTAAACTTTCAATTTTCTTGAAATCAAGTTTGAATATATCTGGTGGTAGTTTGATTAAATTTAAATTCCAAAAATTCTCAACTATCTTTTTACCAAAACCCTCGATGTTAAAAGCTTCTTTTGAGACAAAATGTTTAATTTTTTCTACAGATATTTTTTCACACGCATATCCTTCGCTGGAGCATCTTCTTACTGCATCTTCTTTTTTAGTTATAAAGTTAAAATCTTTAATTGTTTTTGATCCACAAGATGGGCATTTAAGAGGAAAAATAAATTTTTTTGAATCTTTATTTCTCATTTTTAAATCTACAGAAATTACATGTGGTATTACATCACCAGCTCTTTCAATCAAAACTGTATCATTCACCCTTATGTCTTTTCTATTTATTTCTTCTTCATTATGTAAAGTTGCATTAGAAACAACTACTCCTCCAATATTGACAGGATTGATTTTTGCTACAGGTGTTAATGCGCCAGTTCTACCAATTTGAATCTCAATATCTTTAATTTTTGATACGCCGCTATTGGCTGAAAATTTGTGAGCGATAGCCCATCTTGGGGCATTAGCAACATTCCCTAACCTTTTTTGTAATTGAAAATTGTTTACTTTATAAACGATCCCATCAATATCAAAATCAATATCACCTCTTTTTTTTTCAATTTCATGATAATTGGTCATTAAATTTTCTATTTTTTCTAGAGTTTTATTTAAGGGATTAGTTTTAAAACCCCATTCCTTTAAATTTTTTAAATATTCATTTTGTGATGTGGCCTTCAAACCTTTTTCGTAGCCAAACGTGTAAGCAATAAATTTTAAAGGAATTTTTTTTGTTTCATTAGGATATTTTTGTCTTAAAGATCCAGAGGCCGCATTTCTTGGATTTGCAAACTTATTTTTTAATTTCTTAAAATCACTATTTTGGATAAATACTTCACCTCTTATATCAATTTCTTTTGGAAAATTTTTTGACTTTATAAGATATGGAATATCTTTAATGGTTTTCAAATTTTCAGTAATATCTTCTCCCTCTTTTCCATCACCTCTAGATAAACCGGTAATAAATTTTCCATTTTTGTAAATTAAAGATGCTGATATACCATCAATTTTAGGTTCAGCACTATATATTATATTAAAATTCTTATCTTTATTTAAAAAATTTAAAATTTTTTTTTCGAAATTTATTAAATCGTTTTCATCAAAAGCATTGCCCAAGGAAAGCATTGGAACTAAATGTTTGACTTTTTTAAAAAATTTAG
>CABZPB010000054.1 GCA_902527485.1 uncultured Pelagibacteraceae bacterium | reverse complement strand
AGAGTCATAAAATTGGAGAAGTTCATGATGGTGCTGCAACAATGGACTGGATGGAACAAGAGCAAGAAAGAGGAATTACTATTACATCAGCTGCAACAACTTGTTTTTGGCAAGACCATAGGATAAATATAATTGACACTCCTGGACATGTTGATTTTACTATTGAAGTTGAAAGATCTCTTAAAGTTTTAGATGGTGCTGTTGCAGTTTTTGATGGAGTTGCAGGTGTTGAGCCTCAGTCTGAAACTGTATGGAGGCAAGCAGATAAATATAAAGTGCCAAGGATTTGTTTTGTAAATAAATTAGACAGAACAGGAGCTGATTTCTTTAGGTGTGTAGAGATGATAAAGGATAGATTGGGTGCAAAGCCACTAGTAATCCAAGTTCCTATTGGTATTGAAGCTTCTCTAAAAGGTGTTGTTGATTTAGTTAAAATGAAAGCTCAAGTTTGGAAAAATGAAGACTTGGGTGCTGAATGGGAGTACAAAGATATTCCTGAAGATTTAAAAGAAATTTCTGCAAAATATAGGACTGAACTAGTTGAGGCAGCAGTCGAGCAAGATGAGAAATTAATGGAGTCGTATTTAAATGGTGATGAAATAAAAGAGGAAGATTTAATAGAATGTATAAGAAAAGGTACCTTAAATTTTGATTTTGTTCCTGTCATGACAGGTTCAGCATTTAAAAATAAAGGTGTACAACCTTTATTAGATGCTGTTGTCAATTATTTACCAAGTCCAGTTGATATTGGTTCTATTAAAGGTACTAAATTAGGCAGTGAAGATGAGATAGATATGAAATTTGAAGATAGTGCACCATTTTCAGCTCTAGCTTTTAAGGTTGCAAATGATCCATTTGTTGGATCATTAACTTTTATAAGAATTTATTCTGGAACTATTAAAACTGGGACGGCTGTTTACAACTCATCAAAAGAGAAAGAAGAGAGGGTTGGAAGAATGCTTTTAATGCATGCTAATTCTAGAGAAGATATCAAAGAGGCTAATGCCGGAGATATTGTCGCTTTGGCAGGTTTAAAGAATACTATTACTGGACACACATTATGTGATGAAGAAAATAGTGTTCTTTTAGAACCTATGGAATTCCCAGATCCAGTGATAGAAATTGCAGTGGAGCCTAAAACTAAAGCCGACCAAGAAAAAATGGGTGAGGCTTTAGGAAGATTAGCAAAAGAGGACCCTTCATTCAGGGTCACTTCAGACGAGGAATCAGGTCAAACAATCATTAAAGGTATGGGAGAATTACATTTAGATATTATCGTTGATAGAATGAAGCGAGAGTTTAAAGTAGAGGCAAATGTTGGAGCTCCCCAAGTAGCGTATAGAGAAACAATAGAAAATTCATCAGAGGTTGAGTACACTCATAAAAAACAAAGTGGTGGTGCTGGGCAATTTGCTAAGGTCAAATTGTTGGTCGAACCACAAGATTCTGGTAAAGGTAGAGAAGTTGAAAGTAAAATTAAAGGTGGAGCAATTCCTAAAGAGTTTATTCCAGGAGTTGAAAAAGGAATTGAAACAATTTCAGATGGTGGAATTCTAGCTGGATTTCCAATGATAGATTACAAAGTAACTATTTTAGATGGATTACATCACGATGTAGACTCAAGTGTGTTAGCTTTTGAACTAGCGAGCAGGGCTTGTTTCAAAGAAGCATGTACAAAAGGTGGATTGAAACTTTTAGAGCCAGTTATGAGAGTTGAAGTTGTAACGCCTGAAGATTACATGGGGGATGTAATTGGTGACCTAAATAGTAGAAGAGGTCAGATCAGTACTCAAGAGCAAAGAGGTAACGCTACAGTCATCACTGCGATGGTTCCATTAGCTAATATGTTTGGATACATTAATAGTTTAAGATCAATGTCTCAGGGTAGAGCACAGTACTCAATGTTTTTTGATCATTATTCAAAAGTCCCTCAAAATGTTCAGGATGAAGTAACTAAAAAGATCGCAGGCTAATATGGAAAAACAAAATATAAGAATTAAACTTAGAGCTTATGATAACAAAATTCTAGACGCATCGACTGAAGAAATAGTCAATACTGTTAAAAGAACTGGAGCAACTATTAAGGGCCCAATACCGTTACCAACAAAAATTGAGAGATATACAGTTTTAAGATCACCTCACATAGACAAGAAAAGCAGAGAACAGTTTGAGTCTAGAACACATAAAAGGTTGATAGATATAGTTGAACCAACACCACAAACTGTTGAAGCATTGATGAAATTAGATTTAGCTTCTGGTGTTGATGTAGAAATTAAAATTTAGATATGAGAGATATTGCTTTAATAGGAAAAAAAATTGGAATGACTAGAGAGTTTTACAAAACTGGCCAATCAGTGCCTGTTACAGTTCTTAAGATGGAAAAAGCAAGAGTTATTCAAGTAATAGATATTGAAAAAAGAGGTTATAAAGCTGTTCAAATGGGATATGGAAAAATTAAAAATTCAAAACTTACCAAAGCAATGAAAGGTTATTTTGCCAAAAAAAATACTGAAGCAAAAAAGAGGTTGAAAGAGTTTAGAGTTAAAAATGTTGAAAATTT
>CABZPB010000053.1 GCA_902527485.1 uncultured Pelagibacteraceae bacterium | reverse complement strand
ATAATAAATCTTCAAAAAAAATAGATAAATTTTTAAACCGATATAACAAAAGTGAAAATAACTCTTTTAATAAAGTTACTATAAGAAATTTTATAAAAGAATTTTTTCAAATCTATTCAGGATAAATCATTTTTTTTGGGTCCATAATTTTTTTGTAATCTTTTTCATTTATCAACTTAGATTTTAGAGCTTCATGTTTAAGAGTTGTCTTATTTTTAAGAGCAAGTTTAGCTATTTTAGCTGCATTATCGTAACCAATATGCGGTGCTAAGGCAGTTACTAACATCAAGGAATTATCTAAATATTCTTTAATTTTAACCTTATCGGCTTTTAGTCCCTTAACACAATAAAGTGAGAAATTTTTTACACTGTCCGATAATAGATCAATAGATTGTAAAATATTATGTGCGATTAATGGCTTAAATACATTTAACTCAAAATGTCCGTGTGATCCTGCCATTGTTATACCGTTATGGTTTCCTATAACTTTTACACAAACCATTGTCACCGCCTCTGATTGAGTAGGGTTAATTTTTCCTGGCATAATTGATGAACCCGGTTCATTTGCTGGCAATACTAGTTCTCCGTAACCCGCTCTTGGGCCAGATCCAAGAAATCTAATATCATTAGCAATTTTCATCAAGCTAACTGCTGTAGTATTTAAAGTACCTGAAAAGCTAACAATTTCATCGTGTGCAGCAAGTGCAGCAAATTTGTTTTTTGTAGGTTTGAATGGTAATTTTGTAATTTTTCTTATTTCATTAACTATTTTTTTATCAAAATTTTTTTTACTATTTATCCCAGTTCCAACGGCAGTGCCACCCTGAGCTAGTGAATAAATTTCATTTAAAGCTATACTAATCCTATTAATACAATTTTTAATCTGATATTGATAACCAGAAAATTCTTGACCTAAAGAAAGTGGTGTTGCATCTTGTAAATGAGTTCTACCCACTTTTATTATATTTTTAAAACTTAATACTTTTTTTTTTAGTTCTTTTTCTAACAATTTGAGAGAAGGTAATAACTTATTTTTTGTTTCAATAGCTATTGCAATATGCATAGCAGTTGGAAAAACATCATTTGTTGATTGTGATTTATTTACATGATCATTTGGATGAATTGGTTTTTTAGACCCTTTTTTCCCACCCAATTTTTCAATAGCTCTATTAGCAATAACCTCATTAACATTCATATTAGTCTGCGTTCCAGAACCAGTTTGCCAAACTTTTAGTGGAAAGTGCTCGTCGAGTTTTCCAGCAATAACCTCATTAGATGCTGCAACTATCGCGTTTGAAATTTTTGGTGAGAGTTGTTTTTCTTTGAAATGAACTATAGCTGATGCTTTTTTAATTATTGCGATAGATTTAATTAAAATTGGTCTAACTAAAAATTCTCCAATATCAAAATATTTTTTTGATCTTTGTGTAGAAGCACCCCAATATTTATCATTAGGTACATTTATTGATCCAATGCTATCGAATTCTTTACGAAATTTCATTGATAATTAAGGAACATTTATATATTAAAAAATTGTTAACTAACAGGAGCAAAATGACAAATTTTAAAAAAGTAGGCATTTTTATGAAAACTTTTGGCCAAGAAGTTAAAAAGCATCCTTCATTTAGCACTGAAAAGATTAATGAGTTGAGAGTCAGCCTTATTAAAGAAGAACTAAATGAACTAATAGATGCAGTAAATAAAAAAGATTTAGTTGAAGTAGCAGATGCTTTAACAGATATTCTTTATGTAACTTATGGCGCAGGGCATGCTTTTGGTATAAATCTTGACAAATGTTTTCAGGAAGTTCAAAACTCAAACATGAGTAAATTAGATAATAATGGAAAGCCAATTTATAATGATAAGGGTAAAGTAATGAAGGGTCCTAATTATTTTAAGCCAGATTTAAGTAAGTTTATTAAATAATTTAAGGACGTTCTAAAAAACGACCTCCAGATTAATATTAAACATAAATATTATTTAAAGATAATCTCCATATATTGACTAATTAAGTTCCAAACCTATATTTGACATTTCTCCCACATCCTTATCAGTGATGACTTCTTATAGAATAATTTATTATAAAAGTGACTACTTAAAAAAATAATTAAATATTAATAATAAAAAAAATTAATATGGAATTATTTATAAATAATAAGAATTAGATTTGATGTTAAAAAAAATAATCTATATTTCAAAATTTTATATTTTCTTATATTTAATATTTTACATATTTTTTTAAGATCATTTATAGATAACAAGTTCAAGTTTTTTTCGTCCGAGTAAAATTCTAACTTAAAATATTTTAATATTTTTCTATGAATTTTTTTTGGTAACCAATGCAAAAATGGTAAAATTGTATGAAAGTCCATAGGATAAAACCTATTAGGAGTTTGTATAAAAACACTTTCTTTTGAAATTCTTACCAATTCTCTTACAAAAGAAACTTGGTTATCAAATGAGCCAACATGCTCAATAGTTGCGTTAGAATGAGCTATATCAAAGGAATTATCATCAAGCTTTGTATTTTTACCATCACCAATTAATATACTTTCTATATTTTCGTATTTTTTTCGTAAAATTT
>CABZPB010000052.1 GCA_902527485.1 uncultured Pelagibacteraceae bacterium | reverse complement strand
TATGTTAAAGTTAAAAGGGGCGTTCTGTTGCCAGGTGCCCCGAACTTTGTTTCAATAATCCTTATATTTCAGCAATTAGCAATCCTTAAATTTGCTAAATAATTGAAAAATCCCGTATAAATTCCGACTCAAAATCCACTCGTAATAGATTATTGGATTTGGTAATATTGGATTATGAAAAAACTTTTAGGAATTATCTTTCTAAGTTTGTTACTAAGTGGGAATGCGAGCTCTAACTCAGGCAAATATATCTGTTTAAAATCACAAAATTCTAATAGCTCCAATTTCTGGATTGGACCAAGTGGTTTTGCCACAACTGAAATTAATGATTGTGAATATGTAATATACAAAAACTCAAATAAAAGTTCCTATAACAAACTTCTTAATTTTTATAATAATGCTCCAAGTTCAGGTACTGTGAAAATAATTCATAGAACTAAAATTGTTTCTTTAACAAAAAAAGATAATTTATTTACAAATATTAATGGAAATCTCGTATCAAACAGTTTGCAAATAAACAGTTCATCAACTGTGAAAACAATTGATAGCTCGGTAAATAATGATCAAAAAAATACCCAGACTAAAACAAAGAGCTATGTAAAAACTTTTCGTAAACTAGACACTATTTATAAAGATAACGATAAAATTTATGTTGTATTAGATTATTGGGGTACAAAAGCAATAGGTATAGCAAATAATCACTGCTCATCTATGGGAAAAAGAACTTTTTGGACTGATGAATATAGAAGTAGATATAAGAAACATTTTAAAGATAAAGGTTATAAGATAAAAGGTAGTGTGGCTGAATTTTTATGTTCCAAAACCAAACTTAATAGAGCAACAAATAATTCACTAACACCAGGGTTCAAAGTTACAGAAGTTTCTGATGAACAACCAAACAATCAAACCGCAAGTAGTTCTCAGCAAGTTGATATAAATTTCAATATATCAGAAAAAAGACAACAATGCGAAGCAATAGGTTTTACTCCTAATTCTGAAAAATTTGCTGACTGTGTACTAAGATTGGTTGAATTAGATATGAAAAATCAACAATCAAATAATATGATGACTTCTCAAAAAAAATCTCAAAGTGATCAGTTTATGTCAAATGCATTACTAAATCTTGGCCAACAGTTAATGCAACCAAATTCGAGAGTTAATAATTCAAGAACAAGAAATTGCAGTGTGAGAAAATCTTTTGGAAACACTTCAACAGTCACTTGTTACTAATTTTTATCCCGAACACAGCCCGACTCCCTTGGTTGTATTTTTTAAATAACGTTGATACCGCAAACTAATTTAACAAATGAGAAGGGGCGTTCTGTTGCCAGGTGCCCCGAACCCCGTTTACTTAATTAACAAAATTAATTAAGCAGCAAGTGCGTAACTTTCGTTAGCAATTATAAATTAGCCCTTCACGGAGGAACAATTCCGAACGAAAGAATAGCCTTTAGACATTCGTCGAATCTAGTTCACCCCCATAAGTTGCAAATGGTGGAGGTGGTGGGTACTGCCCCCACGTCCGCAATGGTTATTACGAAATTCGTTTATCGTCATAGTTGGAAAACCAACCTTATTAATATAATTAAGTATTTTTGAACATACAATAAATAAATAAGAAAATATTTTGAAAAATTATGACTTTCAATTCTAAATTTACGAAGAACAAGTCGTTAATCTATATTTTTTTTATAGGTATCTTAATTTCTTCTTTTTACTCAATTTACAACATTAATAAATTTGAAAAAAATGAAAATGATGGACATTTGATGATAAGAGGAGATTTAAACCTAATTTGGCGCGAGGCACATGCTTTTAAAAAAGATTTGACCGAAAAAAAAATTTTTTTTGGTAATGGAATAGCTTACACAAGAACTTTTTTACCCTCAAAGACTATTGCTTTATATTCATTCTTACGAGATCAAGATATCTATGAAAATATTGACAAAAAAACCATTAAAGAGGGTAAAAAATTAGTTTATCTTTTTTTTCAAATTATACTTTATTATATAAGCTTATTATATTTATATAAAAAACTTTTATTATTCTACGATGGTAAAAATGTAAGTTTTTTGATCATAACATTTCTTGCCCTAGATCCAAATATTATACAATGGCATGGAACATTTTGGACAGAGTCAATTTTTATTTCTATGCAAGTTTTTTTGATTGGAATGATTATCAATAAAAATAAAACAAATTTTTCTTGTTTATTTTTAGGATTATTTTTAGGACTTATTTTTTTGCAAAAAACAGTTGGGGTGTTTTTTATTTTATTTATTCTTTTTTATATTTTTTTTTCTGAGGCAAAAAATAGAATTATTAAAATATTTAATATTTCTCTGGGTTTTTTTCTAGTATTGCTTTTATTAGGTCTAGATAACTTTAAAAAAACTGGAATATTTTATGTAATGCCAACTCAGACCAAAAACGCACATTATTCAGTTTTAGTTCCTCAAATATTTTCTGAAAAAAAAAGATGCTAAAGCATATATTGAATTAAAAGAAAGCGAAAAAGAATGGAAAATTGAAAATAATTTTTCAAGGAAAAATTTTGAGAGTGTTTACGATTTAAGAAAATTTGAGCAAAAAAAAGCTATAAAAATAATTTTAGAAAATAAAATAATAACCATCAAAATTTATTTAAAAAAAATTGTAAATCATCTCAT
>CABZPB010000051.1 GCA_902527485.1 uncultured Pelagibacteraceae bacterium | reverse complement strand
ACCCCTACTAATAAATTTTGTGTCAACATAACTAATGCATACCCACCTTGAATTTGAAATATTGCATCAATTATTTTATCTATAGTTTTCAATCTCTTTGATTTTGCAATAAGTTGAACAATGGTTTCAGTGTCGGAAGTTGTGTAAAAAATTGCTCCCTCCTCAACAAGCTTGTTTCTTAAATAAATCGAGTTTGTTAAGTTTCCATTATGAGCTACTCCTATTCCACCAGCATTTGTATCTGCGAAAAAAGGCTGAATGTTTCTTAATGTATTGTTTCCAGTAGTACTATATCGATTATGACCAATTGCAAAATTTCCTCTAAGATTGTCTAGAACTTTTTCTTTATTAAAGTTGTCTCCAACTAATCCAAATCTTTTTTCTGAATAATATCTTTCTCCATCAAATGTTACTATTCCACAACCCTCTTGTCCTCGATGTTGGAGTGAGTGCAACCCAAGAGCAGTTAAAGCTGACGCATCTTTTACATTACTGACCCCAAATACACCACATTCTTCATTTAATTTTGGGTTATAAATCTTCAATTTTTTCTTTAGAGTCTTGATACGTTTTTTCATTTGGAAAAACTTTCATTAAGTAATTACTACCTTTTTCAAGATATGGAAAGGTGTATGATTTGTTAAAATTTACTGGCCATTTGTCGTAATTATACACGATATTTATTCCTGAAAATATACATATTGAGATAATGTATGCTCGAATAAAACCAAAAAAGAATCCAAAAATAGCATCTAAACTTCCAAGACCAGTATATTCAATTGCTCTACTTATCCCTTTATTAATTAATAAAATTAAAAAGATAACTATAATAAAGATTGTTATTCCAAGTCCTACATCGAGCACATATTCATTATCTATTATATTTTTGACGTATGGTTTTAACCTTGGAAATATTATCAAAGTTATAATATATGCTAATAACCATTTTGACATTGAAAGTATGCTTAAAACAAATCCTTTTCTGTAACATTTAATTAGTGAAAGCATTGTTATTAATACATAGATTAAATCAATCGAAGAAATCGAATTAAAAATTTCTCCAAAAAATTCTAGAGTTATTTCAAACATATATTCTTATTTTCCAAAAGGCTTAAACACTAATATTAAAGATGGAAGTAAAGTTAAAACAGAAATCATTGCAAATAACATCGCCAATCCTGTAAATATTCCAAAATAGATTGTAGGTATGAATTTAGATAAAACTAAAATAGAAAAACCAAAGACTATTGTTATAGAAGTATTCAGGATTGCAACACCAACTGTTGAATGACAAGTTTTTAAAGTTTTTTTATAATCATTAATTTTGTTGAACTCTTCTTTAAATCTGTAGATATAGTGTATACTGTTATCAACAGCTATACCTATTGTAATAGCAGCGATTGTGATAGTCATCATATCCAAAGGTATCTCAAGAATACCTATTATTCCTAAAATAAAAAAAGCTGCAATAAAGTTTGGGACAACTCCAATTAAAGATAATTTGATGTTTTTAAATAAGATAACAAACATTCCAAAAATACCTAGCATGACAAGTCCCAAAGTGAGAATTTGAGATTTAAATAAACTTTGTAATAAATTATTAAATAAAATCATCACCCCAGCTAATTTATATCGATCATCACTTAATCCAAATTGATTTTGTAGGTCATAATTTATTTTTTTGATTAGCTCATTCCTTTTAAGATCTTTTTGAGAGTCAATTATTCTCAAACTTATTCGAGCCTCGTTATCTTTTATTGAAATATAAGGATCAATTATCTCAGTTTTAATATTTTCAGGAATCTTAGTATATAAAACACCCATTTCTAAAGTCCCAAGTGGTTTATTATTGTTTAATTGAGTTGCAACATCAACTATCGATGAAAATGATAAGACTTTTCCTATTTCAGGAAGACTATCAAGATAATTATGTATATTTGAAATTGTCTCTACTTTATCTTTTGTAAACCAATACTTCTCATCATTTTTTTCCTCATCGCCCCAATCTTCAAATTCGTCATCCTCATCTAATTTGTCCTCTTTTTTTTCTGGAAATTTCAAAATCACTTCAAGGGGCGTTGTTCCACCGAGTTTTTCGTCAATTAATCTCATACCTTTATAAATTTCTGTTTTTTTACTAAAATAATTTATAAAACTATTCTCAACTTCTAATTTACTTATCCCAATTATACTTAAAATAATTACTGAACCTGTAATTATAAAAACTTGATTTTTAAAATTAATAGAAATTTTTCCTAATGATGAAGTTATTTTGGAGTCAACATCTTCCTTTATAAGAGTTTTATTTTCTTTTAAAAAACTTAATAAACTCGGAAGCAAAGTAAAAGTAATTATAAATGATGTTATCAATCCAAATGTCATCATCAAACCAAAATCTATAACTGGTTTAATTTCACTGAAAATTAAAGATAAAAACGCAATAATAGTCGTTAAAGCCGTATAGAGTATTGGCCAAAACATTTTCTTTGTAGTTAAAGAGATTATTTCATAATTACCTTTATTAGGATAAGACTTTCTTAATTGTATAAATCTAGTGCTCATATGAATATTCATTGCCATTGTTAAAATTAACATAAGCGCAATAAAGTTTGAGGAAATTACAGTAACCTTCCATCCGATAAGACCTAAAAGACCCATCATAATTATAACGGAAAAGAAACAACTACTTATTGGAACCACAACCCAAATTAAATTTCTAAAAACAAACCAAAGGGTTGCAATAATAAATGCAAGCACACCTAGACCAAAAACTATGATATCACTTTTGATAAAAGTCATCATATCATCAGCTATCATTGGTATACC
>CABZPB010000050.1 GCA_902527485.1 uncultured Pelagibacteraceae bacterium | reverse complement strand
TTATTATTGAACCATCCTCTGATAAATATGGATGGTAAAATAAATATCTATTCCTATTTGAATCAATTTCTAAGTTCTTTTGATTTCTATCAAAGTTTGATAGTTTATTTATTTCATTTATATCTGGATCCCATTCATGAATTACTTTGTTATTTTTTATATCAAATAAGTGAACAAAATTTTTATTTTTTTCTCTAAAAAATCTTGAAAACAAGATATAACCTTCTAAGTCTTCAACATCATTATCAAAAATATTTAAACCTTTTTTTTTTGACCTGTGTTTTGTATAAGTAAATTCATCTTGACCAAAACCTGCACAAGATTTTTGCTTATTAAAAATATAACAATTCACAATTTTGACAGAATTTGTAGGCATGGAAGCAAAATTTACAATTAATCTTTCTATAGTTTCAAATCTTCCTCCAGGATTATTAAATGAAGTAGAGTGAATTATACTATTTCCATATAAAGATAGAAAAATAAAAGATAGAAGAACTAGAAAAATTTTTCTAAGCATTACACTTTGTAAACGTATTTCTGTTTTTTTTTCCTTAAATTATTTGGTGGGTAATTTTTAATTTTATCTTTAAAATAGATCTTAATTTTTGAACCATATTTTTTTGGATTATATGTTAAAAAATAAATTATTCTAGTTTTCCCAGAAGTATTATCATCTGATTTATGAGCTAATTTATCACCAAATATGATCAAATCCCCTGGTCTAGATATAATTTTTTTCCAATATAATTTTTTTTCTATCTTTTTACTAATTGGTTTTTCATGTTTAGCTAAGTCTCCCATTAAATGAGATTTTGGTGAAACTTGAAAACAACCATTTGATTGGTTAGATTTATCTAACGAAATTGCAAGCGTAATATACTCTTTAATACCATACATGCCATTCCAAATTGTTGTGTCTTGATGTGGTGCGAAACCTTTAGCTCCTGGATTTTTAAAATTTACCTTATCTTTAAATATGTGGAAATTTCCTTTAAATAATTTTTTTAATAATTTTGAGACTTTTTTACTTAATATTTTTCTAACATCTCTATCATTTAAATATAGATTTTCAATCCTATTCAGAATAAGTTTTCTATTTTTAATTGATCTTGAATAATATCTATATATATCATTATTATTATTTTTTTCGCTATCAATTATTTTTTTTTTTAGTTTTCTACTCAAGTCATTGTTAAGAAATTTACTAATGACTAGATAACCTTTGTTGTCAAATTCTTTTTTTGATTTTGTAAAATTCATAAAAATTTAAGTTTGTTTTACAAGTGCAGAGGCCTCTGCATTTTTACCATACTTATATTGAAATCTTTTTGGATCATTCTCTTTTAAAATCAAATTAGCTTTTATATTAGCCTCATTAACAAATTTTTCAAATTCATCTGGTCCTGAAAAACCATCAACTTTTACTAATGAAGATCTAAAAAGCATATCATCTAAAGACCTTCCGCCCCACCAAAGATTTTCTTTAATAACTTTTCTATAAATTGGTGTTCCGGGTAAAGGACTTAATATTGCAAATGAGAAACTATCCGCACCAGAATTCATAGCAAAATCTATAGTTTTATTGATTTCTTCATATGTTTCTCCTGGATAACCAACTATCCAAAATGTATGAACCAACATTCCTGCTTTTTTTGCATTTGCAATGGAAGGATAAATTGTTTCAAGTGGTAATCGTTTATTAATTATATTATCTAAAACTCGTTGAACGCCACTTTCGCAAGCTAATGTTATTTGATAACACCCTGACTCATACATTCTTTTGTACATTTCATCTTGTTTTTTAAAATGATAATTTACTTTTGTTCCATTAGGTGTGCACCAGGGTAATCCAACTTTTTCTAATTGATCACATAGTGAATATAGATTTTTTTTATTTACAGTAATTGTATCGTCATCAAATTGAATTTCACCAATTTTGAAATCTCTAACATCATTGGCAATTTCATCCATTATATGCTCTGTCGATCTCCATCTTGTATTTTGACCCCACATACTTGGCGTAGAACAAAAAGTGCATTTTTCAGGACATCCTCTAGAACACATAACACTTAATACTCTCTTTGATCTTGATTTTGCTGAGTGGAATGCTCCAATTTTAAAATATGCCTCCATATCAACAAGATGTCTTGCTGGTCTTGGAAGTAAATTTAAGTCATGAACTCTGTGATTAGGGTTTATATGATATTCACCTCTAGATAACCTTTTGACTAAACCTGGAACTTTCATTATTTCGTTATGATTATTGTTAAGAATTGCTTCAACCATTTTTAAAAAAGAGAACTCACCCTCACCTGCCATACCATAATCAAAATGTTCATTCTCTAGATCAATAATTAAATTGTCTTTATTTAATTCTTTATCAACTTTAAAAAATTTATAATCTTGAACTGCACTAGAGATATGATTGCCTCCCAAAATCACTTTAGTTGTTTTATTAACTTTTTTAATTACTTTTGCAATTTGATGTGCTGACTCTAGTAAATTTGAAAACAAAACTGAAATTGCAACAATATCAGGTGAAAAATTTGATACAACTTTTGCAATGTTTTCATCATCTTGCCCTATCATTACAATATTATTTTTCTCATCAATAATTTTTCTTTTATCCCAGCCGTCTAAAGCAGCGTCATAAATTTTTACTTGGTGTCCATGTTTTTCCAATATTGGGGCAATAAGCATTAAACCTAAAGATGGTTGAATTCTGTTTACTCCATCTGAAATCCCTTTCAAATTTGGGGTAATAAGTAATACTTTAGCTTTTTTTTTCATAAGATTATTTATAAATAGAATTCTTTATATCCTTAAAATAATTTGTTGCTAAGTATTTTAAATTAGTTTTCATGTCATTTTTAATAATAAAATCAGGGTTTTTAGGATATTCTGGAACAATATCAATACCCAATACATTTTTTTTGTTTTTGTAAGTTTTTTTTTTACCTAATTTAATTATTTCT
>CABZPB010000049.1 GCA_902527485.1 uncultured Pelagibacteraceae bacterium | reverse complement strand
CAGACCTATGAGAAATTATTGTTCTAAACCCTATAGTTTGAGCAAATTTAATTACATCTAAAGTCTCTGAAACAGTGCCGATTTGATTTAGTTTAATTAGAATTGCATTTGATGATAAATTTAAGAATCCCTTCTTTAGTCGCTCAAGATTGGTGACATAAAGATCATCACCTACAATTTGAACCTTTTCAATAGATTTCATTAATTTTGTCCATGATATCCAATCATTCTCTGCAAATGGATCTTCGATTGATTTAATTTTATATTTACTAATCATTTTTTTATATTCTTGAATAGATTTTTTGACAGAAATGTAATTATTCGAATGAATAGAATATTTATTATTTTTATATAATTCGTTCGCAGCTACATCCAAACAAATTGAAACATCCTTACCGTTTACAAAACCTGATTTTCTTATAGCTGAAGCAATTAAATCTAATGCTTGATTGTTACTATTGATCATTGGTGCAAATCCACCCTCATCTCCAACAGATGTTGATAATCCTTTATTCTCCATAATTTTACTCAAATTTTTGATAACTAAAAAACAAATTCTCATCGCATCAGAAAAATTTCTTGCACAATCTGGCCTAATCATAAATTCTTGAATTCTCAAACCATTATTAGCATGCGCCCCACCGTTAACTATATTCATAAGTGGAAATGGTAACTTAAAACTATTCTTCATTAAAAAAGTTTTATATAATGGTTTTTTTTTAATTTTTGCTGAAAGTTTTTTTGCTGCCATTGATACAGCTAGTATAGAATTAGCTCCTAACTTAGTTTTTTGTCTTGTTCCATCTAGGTTGATCATTATAGTATCTAATCTTTCTTGGTTATGTATGTTTTGGCCTTTAAGTTTTTTTGAAATTTTAGTGTTGACTAAACCAATTGCATTCAAAACACTTTTTCCTAAGTATCTTTTATTATTTATATCTCTTTTTTCAAAAGCTTCATAAGTTCCTGTAGATGCACCTGATGGACAAATTGCTGTTGCACTTTGATTTTTAACAAAAATCTCTGCCTCAATTGTTGGATTGCCTCTGCTATCAAAAACTTGTCGAGCCTTTACTTTTGTAATTTTTCTCACTTATTTTTTAATTAAATTATCTATATCTGTTAATTGTTTTAATAGACTTTCTAAGTTATCTAATGGTATCATATTTGGACCATCAGATGGAGCATTATCAGGATCTTGATGAGTTTCTATAAAAACACCCGCAACGCCTACTGCAACAGCTGCTCTTGCTAAATGTTCTACAAATTCTCTTTGTCCTCCACTTTTTTCTCCAAGACCACCTGGCTGTTGTACCGAATGAGTAGCATCAAAAATAACTGGGTAACCATTTTTTGCCATTATAGGTAAAGCTCTCATATCTGAGACTAAAGTATTGTAACCAAAACTAGCACCTCTTTCAGTAACCAAAATATTTTTATTTCCAGAGTCAGAAATTTTTTTTGTTACATTAACCATATCCCATGGTGCTAAGAATTGACCTTTTTTTACATTAATAATTTTATTTGTTTTAGCAGCAGCAATTAATAAATCAGTTTGACGACACAAAAAAGCTGGTATTTGCAAAACATCTACATGACTCGCAACGACTGCACATTGTTCAATGTTGTGTATATCGGTTAAAATTGGTACATTAAGCTCTTTTTTAATTTTATCAAAAACTGGAAGTGAAGCATCTAAACCTGCTCCTCTTTTACCTTTAAGACTGGTTCTATTGGCTTTGTCAAAGGATGTTTTGTAAATAAATCCAATACCAAATTTATTAGTGATATCCTTTATTTTACCTGCCATATCAATTGCATGTTGTTCAGTTTCGAGCTGACACGGACCTGCGATGATACATAATTTACTATCATTTGAGATTTCTATTTTATTACAATTTACCTTAATACTACTCATTTATGATTTTTTGATGCTTTGATAAATGAGGAGAATAATGGATGAGGAGCCAAAGGTCTAGATTTAAATTCAGGATGAAATTGAACACCTATGAACCATGGATGATCTTGAAGTTCAATAATTTCTGGTAATTTATTATCTGGTGACATTCCTGAAAAAATTAATCCTTTATTTTCAAATTGATTTTTAAGTTTATTGTTAACTTCATATCTATGTCTATGTCTTTCTTTAATAGAGCTAGATTTATATATTCTATTTATGGCAGAATTATTTCTTAATTTAGCTTCGTACAGGCCTAATCTCATTGTTCCACCTAAATCTTTATCTGTTCCTTTTATTATTTTTCCGTTTTTATCCCACTCGTTGATTAGACCAATAACTGGATAGCATTTTCTCTCTAATTCAGTTGATCCTGCTTTTTTAATATTCAATTTATTTCGTGCAAATTCAACAATTGCCATTTGCATTCCAAAACAAATGCCAAGAAATGGTATCTTTTTTTCTCTAGCATATTTAATTGCTGAGATTTTACCCTCTGTCCCCCTTTTACCAAAACCCCCTGGTATCAGTAATCCTGATGTATTTTTTAATTTTGTTTTGATTTCATTATTTTTTAAATTGTCAGACTCTATTCTTACCAGATTGACCTTTACATTGTTCGCAATTCCCCCGTGAACTAAAGCTTCATCTAGAGATTTGTAAGCATCTTTTAAATTTACATATTTTCCAATTATTGCAATATTTACTGATCTTTTCGTATTTAAAACAATTTTAGTTATCTTTTTCCATGGACTTAAGTTGGCTCTTTTTTTTGGTTTAAGTTTAAAGAATTTTAAAACTTGTTTATCCAGTTTTTGGTTATAAAAACTTATTGGTGCTTCATATATAGTTCTTACGTCTACTGTTTCTATAACATTTTCAATGAGCCCATTTCAACATGGCGAGGTTTTCGTAACTGATGATGGTGCTGAAACAGATTTAGATTTAGGTCATTATGAAAGATTTACAAATATATCTTCTAAAAAATCAGACAATATAACAACTGGTCGTATTTATAGTGATGTTATTAAAAA
>CABZPB010000048.1 GCA_902527485.1 uncultured Pelagibacteraceae bacterium | reverse complement strand
AATTTTTTTAGATGAATCAAAAATTTTAAAATTAACCCTAAGCTCTCTTTTAATTGGATTTCTTTAATTTCTTTAAACAAATAATCTTTTTTAAAAAAGATTTTTTTTTGAAAATATATATTTCCGTCATCTATTTTCTCGGAAGCCTCTATTAAAGAAAAATATATTTTACTTTTGCCCTTAATTAATTGCCAAGTTAATGGTGACATACCACGTCCATAAGGTAACTTTGACTCATGTGGTATGAGATTATATTTTGATCTTTTTAAGTAATTTATACTTATTTTTTTGAAATAACTAAAAATTATATTGACTTCATAATTTTTTTTTAAATTTTTCTCATTATGAGTTACGTGGATTTTCCTACAATATTTACTTAAATTTTTCTTAATTGTATCTAGATAATTTCTTGCCCACGAGGTTTTACTAATTAAAAGCTGGATTTTCATTTTATTTATTTTAAAAACGTGTTTAAATTATTATAAAGTCCTTTATGAATAAATCTAATAAATATCTCAAAGTCATCGATCAAATTCAGAAAATAAGATCTAAAAATAACCTCAATTGGATGAATATATTGAGACTGGCTTTTGAATTAGATCCGAAGAGGGCATCAAAAATTATGAAAAAGATTAATTATGATGATAAAAAAATTTCTAAATTGCTCAATAAGTTAAATTAATGTTTGAGAATAAAACAATTTTAATAACTGGCGGAACAGGCTCATTTGGTAAGCGATTTACCAATATTTTGCTTTCAAGGTATAAAAAAATTAAAAAACTTATCATATTTTCTAGGGATGAATTGAAGCAATTTGAAATGTCAAATTATTACAAAACATCATTAAATTTTAAAAAACTAAGATTTTTTATTGGAGATATAAGAGATAAACAAAGATTAGACATGGCATTACGAGATGTTGATATTGTGTTGCATGCAGCAGCACTTAAACATGTCCCATCAAGCGAATATAATCCATTTGAAACAATAAAAACTAATGTCATTGGAACTCAAAACGTAATTGAGTCATGTATTGAAAACAATGTTTCAAATCTAGTTTCCTTATCGACAGATAAAGCAAGTTCTCCTGTTAATTTATATGGTGCAAGTAAATTAGTTGCTGACAAAATAGCTGTTGGAGCGGAATATATTAAAGGAAAAACAAAAATGATCTCTGCAGTAGTCAGATACGGTAATGTTATGGCAAGCAGAGGATCAATTATTCCCATATTATTAAAAAAAAAAAATCAAAAAATTATTAAATTAACTGACAAAGATATGACCAGATTTAACATTTCTTTAGATGAAGCAATCGAACTTGTTTTGTTATCCATAAAAAAAGCTAAAGGAGGAGAAATTTTTGTTCCTAAATTGAATAGCTATAGATTAATAGATTTAGCAAAAGCAATTGCTCCTAAAGCAAAACTTTTATTTTCAGGAATAAGACCTGGAGAAAAAATTCATGAAGAAATGATTTCTTTTACAGAAAGTGCAAATACTATTGAATATAATAAATACTTTATTATTTTACCAAGTTTTAGAGAATATAGTATAGCTGAATATGTAAAAAAAAATGGTGGAAAAAAAGTTGTAAATAGATTTTCTTATTCAAGCAATACCAATAAGAATTTTCTTAAAATACCTGAAATAAAAAAAATTGTCGCTAAATTGTAAAATAAATGATTCCTTACAGTAAGCAATCAATCAGTAAAGAGGACGTGTCAAGTGTAATCAAGGTTATGCGTTCAAATTTACTGACACAAGGAAAACATCTTAATATTTTTGAAAATCAAATAGCAAAATTTGTTGGCTCAAGATTTTCTGTAGCAGTTTCAAGTGCATCAGCTGGACTTCATTTGTCATGTCTAGCACTTAATGTCTCAAAAAAAGACACAGTGTGGACAGTCCCAAATACCTTTATAGCATCAGCTTCTTGCGCACTTCATTGTGGAGCCAAAGTTGATTTTGTTGATATAGATGAAAATACACTTAATATATGTGTCAAAAAATTGGAGAAAAAACTTTTAATTACTCCAAAAAAAAAAAGACCAAGCATAATTATTCCGGTTCATTTTGCAGGACAACCAAATGAGCAAGAGAAATTATTTAATTTATCGAAAAAATATGGATTTAAAATAATTGAGGATGCATCTCATTCTTTAGGTGCTAAAAGAAAAAATCAAAAGGTAGGAAACTGTAAATGGTCAGAGCTTACAGTCTTTAGTTTTCATCCAGTAAAACCAATCACGACCGCAGAAGGTGGTGTAATAACAACAAATAACAAAAAACTCTACGACAAGCTAAGAATTCTTCGAAATCATGGAATTTCTAGAGATTATAGAAAGTTAAGATATAAATCATTTTGGTATTATGAACAAATTGCCTTGGGTTTTAATTATAGGATGAATGAAATTCAAGCTGCTTTAGGCTCTAGTCAGTTAAAAAGAATAAAGAAATTCAATATTTTTAGAAATAAGGTTGCGAAAAATTATTTTAAAAATTTAAAAAATTTGCCAATTAAATTGCCGACTATTCAAAAAGATAATTACTCTACATTTCACTTATTTGTAATTAATTTTGATGAAAAAAAAATTAAAAAATCATACGATCAGATTTATAGAGAATTAATAAAGAATAAAATTGGAGTTAACTTACATTACTTGCCTGTTCACTTGCAGCCAGTTTTTAAAAAATTTAAATTCAAAAAAGGTGATTTCCCTGAGTCTGAAAAACACGCGAGAACGGGCTTTAGTTTACCAATTTTTTACAAAATATCTAGAAAGGAACAAAAAAAAGTTATTAGAGTTCTTAATAAGGTGTTTAATAAAAAATGAGATGTAATCAAATATCTTTAGGAACTGCTCAATTTGGTTCAAATTATGGAATTACTAATAAAAAAAAAATTTCATTATCGAATGTAAAAAAAATTCTTAGCTTTGCTTCAAAAAATGGAATAAAGTATATTGATACTGCTCACAGTTATGGGGATGCGGAAGAAGTATTAGGAAAAAT
>CABZPB010000047.1 GCA_902527485.1 uncultured Pelagibacteraceae bacterium | reverse complement strand
ACACCATTATTTATTAAAATATGAACAAAATTATTCATTATAGCTGAATTTTGAAGTCCAGATGTATGCATCAATAATGAGCCATCACCGTCTATACATACTACTTTTGTTTTCTTTAGATTCTTTGCAATTCCAGCTGACACAGAGACTGCATGTCCCATACCACCTGTCATTAAAAAATCTTTCATGATATTGTCTTTTTTTTTTGATCTAAATAAATAAAGCTCTCTTGATGTATAACCAGTATTTGCAACAATTGGATAATTAGGAGGTATTATCTCTAAAAATTTTTCAATAATTTTTTGTCTTGTTGGTAAACTTTTATTTTGAATAATTTTTTTTTTCTTAATTATATTTTTAAAAGTTCCTTTTCTCACAATTATTGCTACTGGTTTCTTTAATTCTATTGATTTGTTTTTAATCTTCTTAATTAATTGTTCAAAATTTTTTGTTCTATTGCTGATAACCACATACGGTATATCTATTAATTTGAGCTGCTTTAAGGTAATAAAGCCTTGGTACAAATGTTGAGGTTCATCATGAACTTGTTTATTTTTTGAAACAATTTCCCCTCTCCAACCTATTAACAAAATCATAGGGATACCATAAATTTTTTTATTAACAACAGAGTTAAGTGGGTTAATTGCATTACCCAAACCTGAATTTTGCATATAAACAAGAGCTGGTTCTTGTGATGACAAATAATGACCAGCAGCTAGTGCTACTGCAATCCCTTCGTTTCCAACGGGAAGATGTTCGCTAAGTTTTTTTTTTTCAAATTGATTTAAAAAGTTTTTTAATAGAGAATCTGGTACACCTGTAAAAAAGTTAATATCATTTTTTTTTAGAGATTTGTAAAATTTGATGGAGTCAATCATTATTAGTTAGTACCAGGTATTAAATCCATCATTTCTTTTATTGAGGTTAATTTATCCTCAACTTCTTTAGATCTACCATTTTTTAGTATTGAATTTGCAGTTTCTACCATCGCTGGATAAGCTGCTCTAAAAAGATGATTGGCATAAATTACAACATTAATACCATTGTCTATTAACTCATTTTCCTTAATAGAACTATAAGTACTTGGTACACAAACTAATGGTACATCATTAAAATTTTTTTTAAATTGTTTTGAAAATTCAAAAATTTCGTTAGGATTTTTCTTTTTACTATGAATCATTATTCCATCACTACCTGCATTTAAATAAGCCTCTGCTCTCATTAATGCATCCTCTAAACCTTTACCTAATATAAAACTCTCAATTCTAGCAATTACCATGAAATCTTGATTCTGTTGATTTGATTTAATTGTTTTTATTTTTTCAGAAAAAGTTTCAACACTTTCTTGTAACTGATTAGTGGTATCAGTTAATAATGAATTTTTTTTTAATCCCGTTTTATCTTCCATTATGACTGCCGAAATACCTAATCTTTCAATTGTTTTAATATTTAAATTTAAGTGTTCAATTTTACCTCCTGTATCAATATCCATGATCAAAGGTTTTGAAGTTACTTCAAATATATTATTGATATTCTCTAACCTTTTTGAAATATCAACAACTTCTATATCTGGTTTTCCAATTAATGATGCATCTGTAAGCGAGCTTGACCAAAATCCATCGTAATATATTTCTCGGTCATTTACTTTAGCAACAGCATTTTCTGCTATTAATGCTGAGATTGGACTGTGAGTTTCAATTATTCTCGTTAAATCTTTATTTTTTATCGATCTCTTTAGAGTTCTAATTCTTTGATCAGTAGAAATGCCTACTTTTTTATTTCTATTAGATATAGCTTCTGAAGAAATTCCCTTAGTGTAAGGAATTTCAATTAACTTTCCGTCAAATTTTTTTAATTCCTCAATAACATTTTTTCTTACGACAGATTCTTTCCCGGTTAACCAGTCATCACCATGAATTACAAAGTCAGGTTTTAATTTTCTTATTTCTACAGAGTCATCCCATTCATTTTGCGCAACAACTTCTTTAATTCCTGATATATTTTGTAAAATCAATTTACGTTGTTCAAAATTTAGAATTGGTAATTTTTTATGAGTAGCTACTGCCCTATCTGTCAAAAGTCCGACTGTGATATCGCCATACTTCTTAGCTTCATTTATAAGTTTTATGTGCCCGTGATGTAAGTTATCTGCTGTTAGTGAGATGTATACTTTTTTATTTTTCATAATTTTCAAACTAATTTAAGTTCGTCGTATTTTCCCTTTTCAACAATTTTTCCTTTTTTTAAAACATAAACTATTTCACAATTTTTAACTGAGTTTAGTCTGTGTGTAATTATTAATATAGTTTTGTTTTTACTAAATTTATCAATATCGTCCATAATTTTTTTTTCATTTTCTATATCTAATGAACTCGTTGCTTCATCAAAAATTATTATTTCAGGATCAGAGTATATAGCTCTTGCAATTCCAATTCTTTGCCTCTGGCCGCCGGATAATCTAATGCCATTATTTCCAATTATTGTATTTTCTTTTTCCGGCAAAGAATTAATGAATTCCGATAATTGAGATTTTTCTAAGCAATTTTTTATATCTAAATCTGATATCTCATTTTCATCAATTCCAAAAGCTATATTATTTTTAATAGTATCATCTAACAAATAAATTGTTTGAGGAACGTAACCTAATTTTTTTTGCCACCCTGATCTATTTGTATCTATATTTATTTCATCACATGTTATAGATCCATTTTCAGGATGATGTAATCCTGTAATCAAATCTAACAAAGTACTTTTACCAGAGCCAGACTCACCAATTATACCGACTTTAGTATTTTTTTTTATTTCGATATTGATATTTTTGAGTACTGGTTGGTTTTTTTGATAACCGAAGTTCAAATTATTAACATTAATTTTTTTTTCAAAATTTGGAAACGGGACAAATTTATATTTGTTTATAAAAGTTTCGTTTTTTTGGTCAAAATTTGTAAGCTCGTTGCAAATAAAATCATATGAAAATTTTAAATTTTTTATACCTGATATGGATTGTGTTATTGCATTATAGGCAGGTATCATTCTAGCAATT
>CABZPB010000046.1 GCA_902527485.1 uncultured Pelagibacteraceae bacterium | reverse complement strand
ATGAAAAAAAGATATACTCAGCAGATAATTTAAAGGTAGGATTATTTAAATAATGAGAAGAGTTGTGATTACTGGTTTAGGCGTAGTTTCTTGTTTAGGTAATAATCAAGAGGAGGTACATCAATCTTTGTTAAAATCTAAACCTGGAATCTCTTTTGCTGAAGAATACAAAGAACACAATCTAAAAAGCCATGTTCATGGTAAACCGAAAATTAAATTAGAGGATTATATAGACAGAAAAACAATTAGATTTATGGGCTCAGGGTCAGCTTACAACTATATAGCCATGAAAGAGGCAATAACTGATTCTGGATTGGAAGAAAAAGATGTGAGTAATTATAAAACAGGTATTGTAATGGGATCAGGTGGTCCTTCAATTGAAAATGTCATTTTAGCAGCAGATAAAACAAGAGCTAAAACTCCAAAACTTATGGGTCCTTTTATTGTACCTAGAACAATGGCAAGTACAGCTTCAGCAACACTTGCTGTTCCTTTTAAAATCAAAGGAACAAACTACACGATGAGTTCTGCATGTGCAACGAGTGGACATTGTATTGGAAATTCCATGGAATTAATTCAGATGGGTAAGCAGGATATTGTTTTTGCTGGTGGAAGTGAGGAAATTCATTGGGCGATGACTGCAATGTTCGATGCTATGACAGCTTTGTCATCTAAATACAATAATACTCCCGAAACTGCGTCAAGAGCTTACGATAAAACGAGAGATGGTTTTGTAATTGCTGGCGGTGGTGGTGTGCTTGTGCTTGAAGAATACGAGCATGCTAAAGCAAGAGGGGCAAAAATTTACGCAGAATTAACTGGTTATGGTGCAACTTCTGATGGATACGACATGGTGGCCCCATCAGGTGAAGGAGCGGTGCGATGTATGAAGATGGCTATGGCAACATCCAAAAACAAAATTGATTATATAAATACCCATGGAACTTCTACTCCAGTTGGTGATATTACAGAATTAAATGCTGTTAAAGAAGCTTTTGGACATGAAATTCCAAAAATTAGTTCTACAAAATCACTATCAGGTCATCCATTAGGAGCTGCGTCTGTTCATGAAGCGATCTATTGTTTAATAATGATGAAAAATAATTTCATAGCAGGGTCTGCAAATATAAATGAAATGGATGAGGAAGCTAAAAAATTTCCAATAGTTGCTAAAACGGAAACAGAAGTGAATTTAAATACTGTTATGTCAAATAGTTTTGGTTTTGGTGGAACCAATGCTGCTTTAATTTTTGAGAAATTATAATCATGAGCTTAATGAAAGATAAAAAGGGATTAGTAATGGGAGTTGCTAATGAAAGATCTATTGCTTGGGGTATTTCACAAAAACTTGCTGAAGCTGGAGCAGAATTAGCATTTACTTATTTAGGGGATGCGCTTAAAAAGAGAGTGATTCCTCTAGCAGAAAAATTAAATTCAAAAGTTACCTTTGGTTGCGATGTTGAAAAAAAAGATGATGTAACAAAATTATTTGAGGATGTTAAATCTAAATGGGGTGAAATTGACTTTGTGGTTCATGCTATTGCATTTTCAGATAAATCTGAATTATCTGGGGAATATTTAAACACTACTAGAGAAAACTTCTTAAGAAGTATGTTAATTTCATGCTTTTCATTTACTGAAGTTGCGAAAGAAGCTTCTAAAGTAATGAAAAAAGGTGGAAGCTTAATAACTTTAAGCTATGAAGCTAACAAAGCAATTCCAAATTACAATGTAATGGGTGTATGCAAGGCAGCATTAGAGTCCAGTGTTAAGTACTTAGCTAGAGATTTGGGTGCAAAAGGTATAAGAGTTAATGCTATAAGTGCTGGGCCAATCAAAACATTAGCTGCTTCTGCTATAGGAGATGCAAAATTCCTCTATAAATGGAATGAAGATCATTCTTTACTCAAAAGGAATGTAGACATTCATGACGTTGGAAATTCAGCAGTTTATCTGCTAAGTGACCTTGCAAATGGTGTTACTGGTGAAATTCATTACGTGGACGCCGGATATAACAAAGTTGGTATGCCAGATCCAAAAAATATTACCTAATATTAAAACCCACCCCGCCAGTTGTTTTTATCATTAAACTGATCTTTCTCTTTTTTAGAAGTGGGTCTAAATAAATAGTAAACCACAAATACTACACAAACTAGAAGTATGAATATTTCCATAACTTTTTAAATCTATTCGACGGCTTGTTTCATAGAAAGTTTAACTTTACCTCTGTCGAAACCGATTACTTTAACTTTTACTTCATCACCTTCTTTGACGACATCTGTTACTTTAGCCACTCTTTTAGCTGCTAACTCTGAGATATGAACAAGCCCATCTTGCTTTCCTAGGAAATTTACAAATGCACCAAATTCCAATATTTTCATAACTTTTCCTGAATAAATTTTATTCAGTTCGGCTTTTGCGGTGATATCTTTAATCATTTGCATAGCGGTATTTCTAGACTCTTCATCCGGAGCAGCGACTGTAACAACTCCTTCATCGTTGACATCCACTTTAGCACCCGATTTTTCAACAATTTCTCTGATAGTAGCTCCACCTTTTCCAATTACAGAGGCAATGTCTTTTTTATCAACAGTTAATTGTTCCATTTTTGGTGTGTGCTTTCCAACATCAGATCTGGATTCACTTAAGGCTTTGTTCATTTCACCCAAGATATGAATTCTTCCATCTTTAGCTTGCTTTAAGGCCTGCTCCATGATTTCAAAAGTTATGCCTGTAATTTTTATATCCATTTGAAGTGAAGTAATCCCATCTTTAGTTCCGGCAACTTTAAAATCCATATCCCCTAAGTGATCCTCATCACCGAGAATATCTGATAAAACACTAAAATCATCGCCATCTTTAATTAAACCCATTGCGATACCAGCAACTGGTTCTTTTATCGGAACACCAGCGTCCATCAATGCTAAAGAGGTACCACAAACAGTAGCCATAGAGGAAGAACCGTTGGACTCAGTAATCTCAGAGACTACTCTAAAAGTATATGGAAAGGAGTCTTTTGATGGTAATGAAGAATGGATTGCTCTCCAAGCTAATTTACCATGACCAATTTCTCTTCTTCCAGTTCCTATTCT
>CABZPB010000045.1 GCA_902527485.1 uncultured Pelagibacteraceae bacterium | reverse complement strand
ATAAGGAACAAATTAGTCGAGCAATATTTAATCTAATTAAAAACTCTATTGAAAGTATTCAACAAAAAGCCGAAAATACAAGTAATTTCGATAAAATTATCACTATTGAAATTTTTAAGAGAGATAACCAAATTTATATTATAATTATAGACAGTGGGCTGGGTTTTGGAAATTTAAAAAATAATATAAAGGATATCTTAAACCCTTACTTTACTACAAAAAAAAATGGTACAGGATTAGGTCTTTCGATAGTAAATAAAATTATTAATGATCATAATGGTAAAATAAATTTTGTTTCGATTCCAAATGGAGCAAAAATAGAAATTATATTTAGTTAAATGAATGTAGAAATATTAATTGTTGATGATAATTCAGACATAAGAAATATTTTAAATGATCTTATTGTTGATGCAGGCTATCAAACACGATTGGCCGCAAACTACAACCAAGCTTTAAATGAGATTGATAAAAAAATACCTGATATAGCAATTCTTGATGTTAAATTAGATAAAGGTGACAATGATGGTATTCAACTTCTATCACATATAAAATCTAAGAATGCAGACGTTCCTGTAATTATGATTTCGGGTCATGCAAATATAGAAATGGCAGTTAATTCTTTAAAACACGGAGCGTTTGAATTTGTGGAAAAACCTTTTGATAAGACTAGATTATTAAATTTTATAAGTAGAGCTGTTGAAAATTTAAGTTTAAAAATTCAAAATAAAGAATACGAGAATAAACTTTTTTCTTCCTATGATTTGGTTGGTGAAAGCAAAAATATTATTAATATAAAAGATCAAATAGAAAAGATTTCAATTACCGAAACTAGAGTTTTTATTAATGGACCTTCAGGTTCTGGCAAAGAACTAATTGCGCGAAAGATACATAAAATTTCAAAAAGAAAGAATAAACCATTTATAATTATCAACGGCGCTTTACTTGATAATGATAAGTATGATTTAGAATTATTTGGTGAAGAAAAAAATGATGGATCCATATCTTATGGAGCTTTAGAGAAAGCAAACAAGGGTACACTACTTGTAGATCAAGTTTCTGAAATACCATTAGCCATACAATCGAAAATTCTAAGAGTTTTAACAGATCAGAAATTTAAAAGGGTAAATGGTAATAACGACATTAATGTCGATGTAAGGTTAATTTGTTCATCTAGCAAAGATCTTAAACAAGATTTATTTCATAGACTAAACGTTTTTGAAATTAATATAAAACCTTTAAGTGAAAGAATTTCTGATATTCCACTTCTAATAAAGTATTTTTCAAATAAAATTTCAGAGAACTATAATATTAAAAAGTTAGAAATTGATGAAAATAATAGTTATATTTTGAATCATGATTGGCATGGCAATGTAAGAGAATTAAGAAATTTAATTGAAAGAATAGCGATTTTACAACCAAATACTCAAGAAAAAATTTCCAATATAATTAAAGAGTCTCTAAAATCTGGTATTAATAATAGTAGATTTAATGAAAATAGTTTATCTGTTCCACTAAAAGAGGCTAGAGAAAAATTTGAAAAAGAATATTTAAGTTTACAATTAAAAAAGTTTAATGGGAATATTTCAAAAACAGCTGCTTTTGTGGGTATGGAAAGAAGTGCACTTCACAGAAAACTGAAAGGTCTTGGAATTAAAGAATTTAATTAAAAAATGAATATAATTATTTGTGGTGCAGGAAGGGTAGGTTTTACTATAGCTAAATTACTTAGTGAGCAAGGACACTCTATTACCGTAATTGATCAATCAAGTGAAGATATACAAAAAATTAATGATACACTTGATGTAAAAGCTATAGTTGGTAAAGCAACTTACCCATCAATTCTTGAGAAAGCTAATGCGGCTGAAACTGATATGATAATTGCAGTCACCCGAAACGATGAAATTAACATGTTAATTTGTCAAATTGCATTTTCAATTTTTAACATTCCAAAAAAAATCGCAAGGATAAGATCTCAAGATTATTTAAATCCAAAATTTACTAGAGTTTATAATAAAGAAAACTTACCAATTGATGTAATTATTTCACCAGAAATTGAGATTGCAAGATCAATACAAAGAAAATTAGAGGCACCAGGTGCATTAGATAGTGTACCTTTTGCTCAAAATCAAATTAGACTTTTGGAAATACTAATTAAAGATAATTGTAAACTCATAGGTCTAAAACTTAATGAATTATCAAATAAATTTCCAAACTTGGATGCAAATATAATCGCAATTATTAGAGAGGGTAAATCTTTTATTCCAAAAAAAACTGACCTAATTAAAGAAAATGATAAAATTTATGTAATAATTAATTCTATACAAATGGCTAAAACTTTGGAAGCCTTTGGCCATACAGAAAAAATTTCTAAAAAGATTTTAATTATTGGCGGAGGTAATATTGGTTATAATCTCGCAAAAAATATTGAAGACACATTAGAAGGTTTGAGGGTCAAGATTGTAGAGAAAGATAAACTACGATCTGAGTACCTAGCAAATGAATTAAATAATACAATTGTAATTAATGGAAATGGGTTAGATGAGGAAGTGTTAACTGAAGCAAATCTTGATGAGGCTGAAACTGTTTTAGCACTCACAAATGATGATGAAGATAATTTAATGGTCAGTGTTCTTGTTGAAAAATTCGCTAAAGATCAAAAAGAGATAGAGGATAAAAGAACAATGGCTTTAATCAATAAACCTAACTACTCTCTTTTACAGTCATCTTTAAAAATCGATGATTTGATTGATCCTAGAATGAACACTGTTTCTAGTATTTTAAAACATATCCATAAAGGTACTATTGAAAACGCTTATACAATATCAAATGGTGAGTATGAGGTGATAGAGGCTGAGATAATAGAATCATCGGAATTAATTAACAAAGAATTAAAAAATTCAAATTTACCGGAGGAAATAAGAATTGGAGCTATTTTAAGAAAAAAAAAAGTAATCATTCCAAAATCTGATTTTGTTTTTCAAAAGGATGATCAGATTGTTTTAATTGTAAAAAAAGACAAAGTTGGAGTTGTAGAAAATCTTTTCAGACTAAGTTCTGTATAATTGAATGTTGAAATTACAGATCAAATATTTAAGTTTTTTTTT
>CABZPB010000044.1 GCA_902527485.1 uncultured Pelagibacteraceae bacterium | reverse complement strand
AATATAAATTGGATCTTCTTTATTTATTATTTTAAATTTTTTGTCTATTATTTTTTCTAAATATAAAGAGCATGTTTTTTCATCTATTAAAATTTTTCCTTTTTTTAATTTTTCAAAAAAATCAATAATATATCTTGGATCAATTATCTGGTTTTGTTTTAGTTTTTTTTCACTCAAAAGTTTTGTTGTTTTATTTTTTTCAACAATTAAGAAAACATGTTTTTCTTTTGTAAGTAAAAGATAACTATTTGGTATTGGGCTTGTTGGACTATCGTATCCTCTAATGTTCAATAGCCATGCAACATTTTCTGATGCTGTAATAAACAAATAATCATAATTGTTTCTTTTTAAATAAGATGAAACCCTAGAAACTTTTTTTTGATGGCTCTCACCAGTTATGCTTTTATCAATTGAGTAAAAAGAGGATCTTTTTTTATTACGTATTTTTGAAATTTTATCAACTAGATTTTCTTTTATGATAGTAATTTTATTATTTTTTAAAAAAAAATTCTTTATTTGTTTTGAGGTAAACAATGTAGGATCAATTCCTAAGTTCAAATTTTTAAAAATACTTGTATTAATAATTTTTGAATAATCTAAAATTTTAAAATCCTTACCACTTTCTATTTGACTTTGGATCGTGTATCTTCCATCAACAAAAAGATAGTTTTTATTTTTTAAAATTACTGCATAACCTGCAGATCCAGTGAAATTTGAAATAAATTTAAGCCTGTCTTTATTAGAATATTCAGAAAAAAATTCATCATTTTTTGGTATGACATATCCATCAATTCCATATTTTATAAATTTACTTCTGAGTTGATCTATTCTTTTTTTTATCATTTAATTCTCTTTTGGTATCGAATCCAACCGGGACTTTTTTTAGAGTCATCGTCTAATTCAAAGTCTTGATTAAATTCAAATTCTTCAAATGTATCTTTGCTTTCTTCAAAATATGAATTTTTCTCTAAATTACTTTCTGGCAGTTCATCAATAAATCTTGATGCCATACTATCAATCCAATCACCTTGATAAAACCTATTCATTGAAAATGATATATTTGCATTTCTTTTAGCCCTAGTAATTCCCACATAAGCTAATCTTCTCTCCTCTTCTAGGCCATTGTGTCCTTTTTCTTCTATTGATTTTTGATGAGGAAATAGCCCTTCCTCCCAACCAGGTAAAAAAACAACGTCAAATTCTAGTCCCTTAGCAGCATGCATAGTCATCATATTGATTTTTTCACCCTCCCAATCTTGATCAATAGACGTTGCAAGAGATACATGATCTAAAAAACTCTCTAAATTATCAAACTCTTTCATGGCACTCAATAATTCTTTGATATTTTCTAAACGATTTTCATTTTCAAGATCTTTTTTATTTTTTAACATTGAAGAATATCCAGACTCATCCAAAAGAATTTGTAATAATTTCACATGATTAAATTTTTTAATTTTTAAATCATTTCTCCATTTAGAAATTAAATCTAAAAATAAATTTAAACCTATTTTTGCCTTTGGCTTTATTAAATTTTGCTCTATCATTTTTCTTGATGAGCCCTCTAAGCTAATTTTATTTTTTTTTGAGAATTCGTGTATTGTTTTAATTGTACTTTCACCGACAGACCTTTTAGGATAATTTACTATTCTTTCAAAAGCCAGATCATCTTTTTCTTGGTTAACTAATCTTAAATAGGCTACACAATCTTTTATTTCGGCTCTCTCATAAAATTTAATTCCTCCTAAAATTCGATAAGGCATACCAATTTTTAAAAATCTTTCCTCAAATTCTCTTGTTTGAAAAATAGCTCTTACCAAAATTGCAACATTATTGAGTGAATATTTTTTTTTAATATTTTCAACTTCATCTGAAATCCCTATAGCTTCATCTTTTCCATTCTTAAAACAATTTAATTTTATGAGATCACCCTCATCTTTTGTGGATTTTAAAGTCTTACCAACCCTATTTTTATTGTAAGAAATTAATGATGAGGCAGCAGATAAAATATTTTTTGAAGATCTATAATTTTCTTCCAGCCTTATTATCTTTGTGTCTTCATAAATCTTATCAAAATCTAGAAAATTTTTAATTTCAGCTCCTCTCCAACTATAAATTGATTGATCATCATCTCCTACACAACATATATTCTTATTATTTTCTGCTAATAAATTAAGCCATCGACTTTGTATAAAATTTGTATCTTGGTACTCATCGACTAGAATGTATTTAAAATTTTTTGAATAAATGTCTTTTATATCTTTATTTTTTTCTAAAATTTTTACAGAGTGCAAGATCAGATCTCCAAAATCACAAGCATTTAACTCAATTAATTTTTGCTGATATATTTTGTAAATAGGCAAGATTGTTTTTTCATAAATATCTTTAGAATTTATTTTCACCTCACTTGGATATAAGCCTTTGTTTTTCCATTTATCTATATTTGCGATTATATATCTTGGTGCAAGCTGCTTAACATCAATATTTTCTGCTTTACAAATATTCTTAATCAATCTGATCTGATCGTCAGTATCAATAATTGTAAAGTTTGAATTTAGATTTACTGCTGGGGCATGCTTTCTTAGTAATTTTGCGCATATGGAGTGAAATGTTCCCAGCCAAGATAAACCAACAGCAGAAGATCCTAAAATTTTACTTACTCTTTTTTGCATTTCCTTTGCTGCTTTATTTGTAAATGTAACAGCAAGAATTTGATTGGGATAAGCATTTTTATTTTTTATTATGTGCGCAATTCTACTTGTTAAAACCTTAGTTTTTCCAGATCCAGCTCCAGCTACTATTAATAATGGTCCATCTAAAGCTAAGACAGCTTGTTTTTGGGCTTCATTAAGATTTTTTAAATAATCAGAGTTTACCATTTGAATAATTTAATTATAAGTCTCAACAATTTATGTTTAATTTAAGTTTTTATAAAAAAAAGTTAAAAAAAATATTATTACCAATAAATCGAATTATAGAAAGTTTTTTTACTGAATTAGACAGGTCAAAGTCTCAATCAAATAAGCAAACACCTATAAAGAAAAAAATAATTCAGATAGATGGTAGAATAGAAAGTTTTTTTGATAAATTTAAAAATTTAAGAAAATTCAATCA
>CABZPB010000043.1 GCA_902527485.1 uncultured Pelagibacteraceae bacterium | reverse complement strand
GTGTGCCCTTTAATTGAAGAGTCCAAAAAACTTGATCATTCTTCTGCAGTTAAAAAATCGGAATATTTAAATAAACTGTTTCCTAAACAAGTTTTTCTCCTTCACGGCAAAACCACAACTGAGGAAAAAGAAATGATCTTAAACAAATTCTTAAAAAAAGAGTTTAAGATTTTAGTTTCGACTACTATTATTGAGGTTGGCATAGATTTTCCAAACGCAAATGTGATTATAATTGAAAATGCAAATAAATTCGGTTTATCACAACTACATCAACTGAGAGGCAGAGTTGGAAGAGGCAGTAAAGAATCTTCATGCATTTTAATGTTTAAGTCAAATTTAAGTGATAATGCAAAAAAAAGAATTAATATACTTAAAGACTCTAATGATGGTTTTAGAATATCAGAGGAAGATATGAAATTGAGAGGATTTGGAGACATTTTAGGTTTTAAACAAAGCGGAATAAAAAACTTTAAGTTAGCTGATCCAGTTCATAATCATGATCTTTTTATTTTAGCTGAAAAAGAAATTAGAAGAATTGAAAATAATAATGAGGATATAAGTAAATTTAAACCATTAATTAAATTATATGATAGAGCTGATATAATTAATGATATTGCTTAATTCTTACCTGTTGATGTTCCAGCGGATACAATAAATTTGGAAGCTTCTTCAAAAGTCATATTAAGATATATTACCTCATCAATTGGGAACATAAGTAAGAAACCACTAGTGGGGTTTGGTGTTGTTGGAACAAAAACATTAATCAATTTCTTGTTAGTTTTCTCAGCCATCTCACCTTTATTTTCCTTTGTTGCAAAACCAACTGCCCAGACACCTTTTCTAGGATACTCAATTAAAACAACACTTTTTTTACCATTCTCATCTTTGTTAGAGAAGGTTTCTGTCATTTGAACTATTGCTGAGTAAATAGTTCTCAAAACTGGAATTCTTTTAAATAAATCATCAATTATTTTAAGAATTCTTTTACCTAAAAAAGATAAAGATAAACCGCCAACTATAGTAATAAAAATTACTGAAATTATAATTTCTATTCCTGGTATTGCAAATGGCAGATAATTATTAGGGTTAATATTTTGCGGAATTATTTTAGATGAAACACCTATTAAAATTTTACTGAGATATAAAGTGAAACCAATAGGTATTAAAACAACCACACCAGTAATAAAGTAATTTCTAAGAAGTAAACTTAACGATCTTTTTTTCTTTTGTTTTGCCATTATCTAAAGCTTGAAAATATCACAAAAGCTATTGCTATTATGAATAATATTAATAATATTTTATTATTTAGATTCACTGTTATATATATAATATCAATGTCTTACAAAATGAATAGAAGAAAATTTTTGACTTATGTAGGTTGTGGTTGTTGTGGTTTTGTAATTAACTCGTGTACAACGGCTCCCATTACAGATAGGAAACAATTAAAGCTGATTCCAGAGGCAAAATTAAATGCTCAGGCTGCTCAAATTTATCAGAAAGTTAAAGAAAAAGAAAAACTAATCAAAGACACGAAATCCATTAATGAAATTAAGGAAATTGGAAAAAAAATGGAAGATGCAATATCAATTTATTTTGATAAATCAAACTTATCAGATCCAACCACAAACTTTAATTGGGAATATATTTTAATTGATAATGATAAAGTCAAAAATGCTTGGTGTATGCCAGGAGGTAAAATTGCAGTTTATAGTGGTATGCTTAAAATTACAAAAAATATAAATGGATTAGCGGCTGTTATGGGTCATGAAATCGCTCATGCTGTTGCAAAACATTCAGTTGAAAGAGCGAGTCGTGGTGTTCTAGTTCAAACGGGCACTACTCTTATTGATATTTTTAGCGGTGGAGCATTGAGTCAAATTAACAGATCTACTGGTATGGACACTGTGGGTCTTATTTCATCAATTGGTATAATGAACCCTTTTAATAGAAAACAAGAAAGTGAAGCAGATTACTTGGGAATGATTTTTTCTTCTTTGTCTGGTTATGATATCAGAGAAACTGAAAAAATATGGGAGAGAATGAAAGAGGCGAATAAAGGTAAAGAGCCTCCTCAATTTATGAGTACTCATCCGTCATCTGATAGTAGAATCAAAAATATACAAAGTTGGTTAAACGAAATAGTTGTTAAATATCCACCTATTGCTTAAAATATGGTGAGCCCTGATGGACTCGAACCATCGACCCATTCCTTAAAAGGGAATTGCTCTACCAACTGAGCTAAGGGCCCACATTCAACAAACTGAATAATCCGTATATATAGAATTATCTAAATTTTTCAAACATGAAATTGAAAAAAATATCTTAACTATTTACAACTTATCTATATATTTATCGTGAAAATCATCAAATGTGTCATTTTGGATATTTTCTCTGATAGCTTTCATTAATTCTTGATAGAAATTTACATTGTGCAATGTCAACAACATCGACCCAAGAATCTCATTAGTATTGAATAAATGATTGAGATAATTTTTTGAATATTTGTTTAAATTTAGATTTTTACATTCCGAATCTATAGGAGTATTGTCACTTTGGTATTTTTCATTTTTAATATTTACTCTTCCGTGCCAGGTAAAAGCAAGCCCGGTTCGACCTGATCTTGTCGGAAGAACACAATCAAACATATCAACACCTCTTTTAACAGCCCCTAGAATATCATTTGGAGTACCGACACCCATTAAGTAGTGGGGTTTATCATCTGGTAGGTGCTCTTTAATATCATCTAAGACTGTAAACATTTCATCTTGGGTTTCGCCCACAGCTAAACCGCCTAATGCATAACCATCAAATCCAATCTCTAAAAGCTCTTTTAAAGATTTTTGCCTCAAATCTTTAAATAAACCACCTTGCACAATACCAAATAAAGCTTTGTGAGTATTGAGTCCAAACGCTTTCTTAGATCTTTCAGCCCAATACAAAGATAAATTCATTGACTTGTTTATCATTTGATAATCGTTGGTTTTTTTAGGACACTCGTCCATCACCATTACAATGTCTGAATTTAGTCCCAATTGAATTTTTATGCTTTCTTCTGGACTAAGATAAAACTTTTTTCCATCGATATGTGAATTAAAAATTGCACCTTTTTCTTTATCTATTTTATTGAGTTT
>CABZPB010000042.1 GCA_902527485.1 uncultured Pelagibacteraceae bacterium | reverse complement strand
GATATTCATAATTTCCATGCTTTAAATTGATAATTCCATTTTCTGTTATTTCTTTTTTCATCTTTTTTGAAAATTTATTCCACATCAAACCCTCTAAAAATTGTGGAGCGGATCCGATTCCTAAAAAACCTACGATTTGCTTTTTAAAAAATTTAAACAGATTTAAAGAGATCCAAGCACCCATACTTGAACCGATTAAAATTATTTTATTTTTTTCAACGACTTTTTTTATTAATATAGTCGTTTCTTTGGTCCATTTTGAAATATTTCCATTAGTGAATTTACCTGAAGATTTACCGTGTCCAGAGTATTCTAGTGCAAGAAAACCAAGTTTATTTTTTTTTGCAAAATTTAAAAATGTTTTAGGTTTTTTTCCCTCTAAATCGGACATAAACCCATGTAAAAAAACAATGTAAGTTGTATTTTTTTGGTTGTATTTTAAATATCTGATTTTTTTAAATTTATTTATTTTTAAGTAATTGAATTTACTCATAAAAGTTTATTAGTTATCTCTATTATTATATAATCTAACTATATGTCGTCTAATATAAAAGTTCTGCAAGTAATACCAAAACTAGGTTATGGAGGGGCAGAAACTGGATGTTATGATATTGCTCATTATTTACCCGAAAATGGGTGTAAGTCTTATATAGTAACAAGTGGAGGGGAATTAATAAAATTTGTTGATAAAAAAAAAGTAAAATTAATTAGACTTCCAGTACATAGTAAAAATCCATTATTAATTTTAATTAATACAATTTTATTAATTGGGATAATTCTATATTTTAAGATCTCAATTGTTCATGCAAGAAGTAGAGCGCCGGCTTGGTCTTGTTTGTTTGCAACAAAGTTAACAAAGAGAAAGTTTGTTACAACATTTCATGGAACTTATAATTTTAGTGGCAAACTTAAAAAATTTTATAATTCTGTTATGGTAAGATCTGATCTGATAATAGCGGGATCAAATTTTATTTTTTCTCATATTAAAGAAAATTATGCTGAATTTTTGACAAGCCAAAAAAAATTTTTAGTTATTTTTAGGGGTATCAATGTTGATTATTTTGATTCTTCTACGAAATTAGAAAATGATGAAAAAAATTTGCTTCAAAAATGGAATATAAATGATGAAAAAAAAATAATTTTAATGCCTGGTAGGCTTACTTCATGGAAAGGACAAGAATTATTTATTGAGGCAATTAATTTAGTTAAAATTGAATTAGGTTATGAGGCTTTTTATGCAGTTATTCTTGGAAACGATCAAGGAAGAGATCTATATAAAAAAAAATTAATTCGTCTTACAGAGCAATATCGCTTAACAAATCAAATAAAATTCATAAATCACTGTGAGGATATGGCCTTAGCCTACAAAGTTTCTGATATAATTGTATCAGCTTCAATAGAACCAGAAGCTTTTGGAAGAGTAGCAGTTGAGGCACAATCAATGGAAAAATTAATTATAGCTAGTAATATTGGAGGATCTAACGAGACAATTAATGACGAAAAAACAGGCTTTTTATTTAAATCAGGAGACGCAGAATCTTTAAGTAAAAAAATAATTCGCGGATTAACAATGGATGAAACTTCTGTAAATCTAATGGGTAAAGAAGGAAGAAGCAATATAATAAAAAAATTTAATGTTGAAAAAATGTGTTTTTCTACATATTCAGAGTATAAAAGATTATTAAACTAAATGCCTATAATTACATTACCAGATGGAAAAAATATTGAATTTCCAAAAGAAGCTACAGGTTTAGATATTGCAGAAAAAATAAGCAAGTCATTATCAAAACAAGCATTGATAATGAGTGTGAACGGTGAGCTAAAAGATTTATATTTTTTAATTAAAAAAGATTGCTCAGTAAAAATTTTTACTGCAAAAGACCCTGAAGGTCTTGAAGTTATTAGACATGATACTGCCCACATTATGGCGATGGCTGTTCAAGAATTATACCCTGGCACACAGGTGACTATTGGACCAGTAATCGAGAATGGTTTTTACTATGATTTTGCTAGGAAAAAACCTTTTACAGAGAATGATCTAGAAAAAATAGAAAAAAGAATGTCAGAAATAATTGACAAAGATGTAAAAACTAGAAGAGAGGTTTGGAAAAGAGATAAAGCAATAAGCCATTTCAAAAAAATTGGTGAAAAATACAAAGCAGAAATAATAGAGAGTATACCGGAGAGTGAGGAACTTACTATTTATCATCATGGTGATACATGGCACGATTTGTGTAGAGGTCCACACCTAGTTTCCTCTGGCAAAATTGGTAAGGCATTTAAGCTTACAAAAGTTGCTGGAGCATATTGGCGTGGAGATTCAAAAAATGAAATGTTACAAAGAATTTATGGAACTGGTTGGGCCTCGCAAAAAGATTTAGATGATTATTTAACAAGAATTAATGAAGCGGAGAAAAGAGATCATAGAAAACTTGGTAAAGAAATGGATCTATTTCATTTTAGAGAGGAGAGCCCAGGATCTGTTTTCTGGCATGAGAAAGGTTGGGCATTATTTCGAAAATTGATTAATTACATGCGGGTACGCCAAGATGCGGCAGGATATAAAGAGGTAAATACCCCAGAGGTATTAGATAGATTGTTATGGGAAAAATCAGGACATTGGGAAAAATATGGTGAAAACATGTATACTTCCAAGACTCCTGACGAAAAAGTTTTTGCGATAAAACCTATGAATTGTCCAGGCCATATACAAGTTTTTAATCAAGGTTTAAAAAGTTATAGAGATTTACCATTGAGAATAACAGAATTTGGTAAAGTACATCGATATGAACCTTCAGGAGCATTGCATGGACTTCTAAGAGTAAGAGCTTTTACACAGGACGATGCACATATTTTTTGCTCGGAAGATCAAATTACTAATGAGTGTTTAAATGTAACTAATTTAATCTTAGATATTTATAAAGATTTAGGTTTTGAAAAAGTAGTTTTAAAATATGCTGACAGACCAGAAGTAAGAGTGGGCGAAGATAAAGTTTGGGATAAAGCTGAAGCATCATTACTAGAAGCAGTTAAAGCAACTAAATTAGAATACAGTGTAAATAAGGGAGAAGGTGCCTTTTATGGTCCAAAAATAGAATTTGTATTAAGAGACGCAATTGGTAGAGATTGGCAATGTGGAACTGTACAAGTAGATTTAAACTTACCTGGAAGGTTAGAAGCTTCTTATGTTGACAAAGATGGGACAAAAAAAGTTCCAGTGATGTTACATAGAGCATTGTTTGGATCACTTGAAAGATTTATTGGAATTTTGATTGAGAATTATGCTGGAAAGTTTCCATTTTGGATAT
>CABZPB010000041.1 GCA_902527485.1 uncultured Pelagibacteraceae bacterium | reverse complement strand
CCAATGAGTTCCAAAACTTCTAACTGTAGTTATTGTTAATTTGCCTGAAGGTTTATTTTTTTGATCTCCAAGAGAAGTTTCGACATCCTTTAACTTGCTAATTACCTCGTTTGCGGTTTTAAATACATATTCACCATTTTCTGTGAGGGTTAGACCTCTTGCGTGTCTTTCAAATAATTGAACCTTTAGATCCTGTTCTAGGGATTGAATCTGTCTACTTATAGCTGACTGACTAAGATTAAGATTAATTGTAGCATTAGTAAAACTCCCTGCTTCTGCGACTGCATGAAATATTTTTAGCTTATCCCAATCCATTATTTATTTAAGTCAACCAAAACTCTTCCTGAAATTTCACCTTTTAAAATCTTTGGATAAGTATCAATTAACTCCTCTAAGCTAACTGTCTGTATTGATTTTTCTAACAGAGTAAAATCAATTACATTGGCAGCTTCACCCCATATAAACTCTCTTCTTTTTATACTGCAGTTAGCTGAGTCCATACCCAACATTTTAATTCCTCTTAACATAAAAGGAATTACGTTAGTATTAAGCTCATTGGTACTTGCATTACCACAAACTGCAATAATTCCATTTGAGTTTGTTTGTACTATTGCATTGGCCAATATTTTTCCACCAACTGTATCAACAACCCCATCCCATAAACCTTTGTCAATTAGTCTAGGATCTTTGTCAAATTCACTACGATTTACAACAGTTTTAGCACCTAACGATTTTAAATAATCTGCTTTGGAATCTTTTCCAGTAACAGCAGTAACGTTATAACCCATTTTATTTAATGCTATTACAGCCACACTTCCTACTCCGCCTGTTGCACCAGTTACCAAAACATTGTTAACTTTTTCGCCTAACAAAATATCTTCTCTTGACTTAATTGCAAATGCACTCATTAAAGATGTGAAACCAGCTGTTCCAAGTATCATTGCTTGTTTACTAGTTAAATTTTTTGGTTTTTTTACCAAAAATTCTCCATTTACTTTTGCAACTTGTGAGTATCCACCATAGAAGACCTCACCGACTCTAAACCCTGTTAATATTACTTCATTACCTTGTTTAAATTTGGGGTTTTCACTCTCCAAAACAATTCCAGAAAAATCTATACCGGGAATATGGGGAAATTCTTTTACCAATCTTCCTCCATTTTTTAAAATCATTCCATCTTTGAAATTAAGATCAGAGTAATTAACTTTGATTGTTACGTCACCGTGTTTTAAAAAGCTCTTATCTATTGTTTTTACTTCTCTTGTGTATTCATCGCCATTTTGATCTAAAATTAATGCTTTAAAATGATTAGACACTTTAATCTTTGGTGATACTTATAAATCTTAAATATCTATTTTGATAACTGAGATCTTCCTTGAACTGACCTAAATAATAATTTGTGACTGTTGTAGCTTGCTCTTTTTTTATACCTCTCATCGTCATACACTGATGAGTTGAGTCAATAGTAACTGCCACACCCTTAGCATCCAAAGACTTCATCAAGGTTTTTGCAATTTGCATAGTAAGTCTCTCTTGAGTTTGTAATCTTTTAGAAAAAACTTCTACAACCCTTGCTAATTTACTTAAACCTACTACTCTATTTTTTGGAATATAGGCTACATGTGCTTTTCCAATTATTGGAGCCATATGATGTTCACAATGACTTTGAACAGAAATATTTTTTTGTACAACCATATCATCATAACCATCAACATCTCCAAAAGTTTTATCTAGAATACTTTTTGGATCTTCTTTATAACCTTTAAAATACTCTTTGAAAGCCTTCACAACTCTTTTTGGAGTTTCTAATAACCCCTCCCTGTTTGGATCTTCACCCATCCAGGCTAAAATAGTTTTAAAAGCTTCTTCAGCCTCTTTATCAGAAATATTTCTAGGATTTTCGTTATCTATATCTTTAACTAATTTCATGTGAGGCTTTATACATATAAATACACATTTTTAAAATATTTAATATATCTATATATGTGCTACATAATTACCGTATATGTTCAAAAAAAGAGAAAATGTAGTTGAAATTGAAGAAGGAAAACTTCTTTCGCCGAAATTTAATAATGATGGTCTAATACCTGTTATTACAATGTGCTCTCAAACAAAAGAAGTGTTAATGCATAGTTATATGAACGTTGAGGCATTAAAGAAAACTATTGAAACAAAAGAAGCTTATTACTACAGCAGATCGAGGCAATCTATCTGGCATAAAGGTAAGACAAGTGGTTTTATTCAGAAAGTAACTGAAATCAAAATTGATGATGACCAAGACTCAATTTTGCTTACTGTTGATATTGGAAATGGAGCTAGCTGTCATGTTGGTTATCGATCTTGTTTTTATAGATCTATACCTCTTGGACCAATTGAAAATGGTAGGGAAGTTGAGATGAAATTCACTGAGAAAGAAAAAAAATTTGACCCAGAAAAAGTTTATAAAGGTCAACCAAATCCAACTAAAATTTAACATAACTATGAAAGTCTTAAAACCTTTTGGCCCAAAAATTGCTATAACTAAAATTCCTGTAAAAATTATAAATTTGATTAATAAAGAAGTTGATCTTATAGTCAGTAACAAATCGAGATTAAAAAAAAGTGACTACTCAAAAAAGCTTGTTGGACAAGTTAAACAAGAAATAAAGTTATCAAACTTATTTGTTAATAAATATCTTATTAAATTCATTGAGATGAATGTAAAAAAATATATTAAAAAAAGTACTAATAAAAATTTAAAAAAAATAAATTTAAAAAGTTTTTGGATAGTCAGACAATATAAAAATGAGTATAATCCAATTCATTTTCACAGCGGTAACATCTCAGGTGTTGGTTATTTAAAAATTCCCAAAAATATTACAAAAGGTACAAAAAGACTTAAAACGAATGGAACAATAGATTTTATACATGGATCTAAATCTTTTTTAAGCAATAGTTTGTATAACCATAATCCGAAAGTTGGGGATATGATTATATTTCCAAATTACTTAATGCATACTGCTTACCCTTTTAAAAGAGAGGGTGAAAGAAGATCTTTTTCATTTAATTTAGATATTGATAAAAAAACATTTGATGTTTTCAATGGATAAAACTCAAAAAAATGTACTTGGAGAAAAATTAGAGGAATGTTCTCTTGATCCTTTAACCGGTTGGTACAGAGATGGTTGTTGTAATACTGATGAAAATGATCATGGATTACACACTGTTTGTGCAAAAGTTACGACAGAATTTTTGGAATGGTGTAAAGAAGCTGGAAATGATTTAATTACACCTCATCCAGAGTTTGGGTTTCCAGGCTTAAAAGATGGAGACGGCTGGTGTGTTTGCGCAACTTGGTATGCAAGAGCAGTAGAAGCTGGAAAAGGTTGCCCAATTTTTTT
>CABZPB010000040.1 GCA_902527485.1 uncultured Pelagibacteraceae bacterium | reverse complement strand
CAATCCAAGAATAAGAAAAAAACCTGTAGTTGTGTTATCCAATAATGATGGTTGTATCATTTCTAGATCCAATGAAGCAAAAGCTTTGGGAATTAAAATGGGTGAACCTTATTTTAAAGCAAAAGATATTATTGTTAAAAATAAAGTTGAAGTTTTTTCATCAAATTATTCTTTGTATGGAGATTTATCTAGAAGAGTAATGAGAACTCTGAAAAGATTTAATACTGAAATAGAAGTGTACTCAATTGATGAAGCATTTATAGATTTGTCTAACTTTCCAGACGCTGATATTGAAAAAGTTGGGAGAGAAATTAGAGAAACAGTTTTACAATGGACAGGTATTCCAACTAGTATTGGTATCGCTAAAACTAAAACTTTAAGCAAAGTAGCAAATCATATTGCAAAGAAAAAACAATCAGGTGTTACTAGTTTAATTGGTATTGAAAACTTAGATCCTATCTTAGAAAAAGTTGAAATTAATGATGTGTGGGGAGTTGGCAGACAACTTACAAAGTTTTACCAAAAAAATGGAATTTATAATGCAAAGCAACTTAAAAATAAATCAAATACATGGATCAAAAAATGTTCCAATGTTTTAAGTTCTAGGACTGCAATGGAACTTAGAGGGGTACCATGTATTGATTTAGAGACAACGCACACAAAAAGAAAGAGCTGTGTAGTCTCAAGATCATTCGGGAAAAGAATTGAAAAGTTTCAAGAATTAAAAGAAGCAGTTGCAAATTATTGTTTGAATGCATCTGAAAAAATTAGATCAGAGTCTTTAGTTGCAAAAGCAATTACAGTTTTTGTCAGAACTAGTCCATTTCAAAGAGACTATGGTTATTATTCAAATGCAAAGACAATTGATTTTCCTATTGCAACAAACAATAGTATTGAAACGGTTAAAACTGCAGTTTCAATTTTAGAAAGAATTTTTAAAAATGGGTATCGGTATCAGAAAGCAGGAGTTATGCTGACAGGACTACGTAATGATGATGGTAGAAAAAATTTATTCTCATCAGAAAAAGATGAAAAAATAAAAATTTTAATGCAATCAATTGATAATACTAATTATAGATATGGTAGATCTACATTAAGTCTTGCAAGTGCAGGTGTTCATAAAAAATGGAATATGAGAAGACAATATTCTTCTAAGATAGATACAGCTGATTTCTATTGTTTACCAACAATTAGGGCCATCTAAAAAAATTATTACCCAGTGTTTTTCATTGCAGCTGAAATACCGGCTATGGAAGTTAGCAAAGCATCATTTAGATATTGCTTATTTTTGGGGTTTTTATTGACTTGAAGTTTTTTAATCACGGTAGGTTGAATAATATTTAATACTTCAGAATATATATTTCTCGCTATAATTGGTGATCTGAATTGTTTTCTAATAACAGCAATCTCTTTTGGTGTAATTTTTTTGTTTAATTTTTTAATGACATCAAATTGGAATCTAAGTCTCTTTCCAATTCTCTTTAAACTATCATCTGCCAAATATCCTTCATAAATTTTCGATATCTCGGGATCGGCTTTAGCAATAACCATATCTAGCGTATCTAGCATAGAATTAAAAAATGGCCAATTTTTCTCCATGTCCAATAAGGTTCTTCTAAATTTATTAATGTAGGAGTATCTTAAAGCCTCAGCACTTCCAAGCCATGCTGGAAGCATAAGTCTAATTTGTGTCCAAGCAAAAACCCAAGGTATTGCTCTCAAACTTTTTATATTATCAATATTTTTTCTTTTTGATGGTCTTGAGCCTATTGAAAGTTTTCCAAGTGCTTTATGAGGAGTGACTGTTTCAAAGTATTTTATAAACTCTGAGTTTTGATTGATATTTTTTCTGTAAGAGCTTTTAGAGATATCTGACATTTTTTCAATTAGATCTCTCCAAGCATTTTTTGGTGAGGGTGGTGGATTTAAAGTAGCTTCAGTTACAGCACCTATATAACTACACAAATTATAATTAGCTAGGGGCTCATAGCCATATTTCTGCTGAATAACTTCACCTTGATCAGTAATTCTTATTTTACCATTAACAGATTTTGGAGGTAAAGATCTGAGAGTCGCTTGAATTGGTCCACCACCTCTTCCTGCAGATCCCCCTCGCCCATGAAAGAAAACTACTTCGATATTAAATTTCTTTGCTAAGCTTACTATTTCCTCTTGAGCCTTATACTGATGCCAGCTCGCACATATTTTTCCAGCGTCCTTACTAGAATCTGAATACCCAATCATCACCTCTTGTTTATTATTAATTAATTTTCTATACCATTTTTGTGAAAATAAAGTCTCCATAATTGATTTTGAATTAATAAGATCATCCAAAGTTTCAAATAAAGGAACAACTCTTAATTTATCTTTAATTTTAGCCTCTTTCTGTAAAAATACTACAGATAATATATCAGAGGCTGAGGTTGTCATTGATATAACATAGGCTCCTAAACTTTCACTCGGCTCGCTGGCTAGAGTCTTAAAAGTAGACCAAACCTCTTTATTCTCTTTATTTCTAATTTGAAAATCGTTAATTTTATTTTTTTTTCCAAGTATTTGTTTTTTTAGAAATTCTATTCTTTTATCTTCACTAAATTTTAAATAACTTTTATTATATTTTCTTTGTACAAATTCGTTTATCAATTGACTGTGTCTAGAAGACTCTTGCCTGATATCTAATCTTGCTAAATTTATACCAAAACATTTAGCTCTTCTCATTAAGTCCAGTAATTCGCCACTAGCTATATTTTCATTTTGATTCTGCTCTAGAGACTCTCTTACTACTCTAAGTGGCTTTAATATTTCTTCACGAGAACTTATTAATTTTTTGTGATCTAAAGGTTTTTTGTTAACTAAGTGTTGCTCTATAGATCTGTGGGTTATCCGAATTTTATCTCTTAAAGGTCTTAAAAAAACTCTATAAGGTTCAAACGACTTTCCAACCTCTTTAAGAATTTTTTTTGAACATTTTTTCATAGAATAAGATCTTATTATTTTAGTCAAAGCTTTCTCGTAAAGTTTAGCAGCTTCCCATCTGGACAATAAAATTACTTTTCTGGTAACATCAGCAGTCACATTTGGATTACCATCTCGATCACCACCCATCCATGAACCAAAAACTATTGGGTTAAAATTTTTAGGCAAACTTTTACCCATATTTTTTAGAAATATTGCATTTAATTTTCTGTAAACTTTCGGAACTGTATCCCACAAACTATCCTCTATAACTGCAAGTCCCCACCTAGCTTCATCAAAAGGTGAGGGCTTTACTCTTTTTAAATCATCTGTATTCCAAACAATTGTTAGTTCATCAAAAAGCTCTTTATCAAGTGCTTTCAATTTCGAAGGAAAATTTTTTAACAATTCTCTTTGCTCGAGTATTTCAATAATTTTATGATATTTTTGAATTGAGGTTCTTCTTTTTACCTCTGTCGGATGAGCAGTTAAAACAATACCTATATTCAAGCTTTTTGCTAAGTTATATATTGTATTCTTTGAAATATTTTTTTTGTTGAATAAATCCTCAAAAATTTCCTCAATAAATATGCTTTGCTTGTTTAATTTTTTTTTATTATTTTCATAATCATTCAAAACTCTAGAGGCATCTACTAATTCCGCTAAATTAATTAAATTCATAAAATGTGAAAATGCTCTTGTTAATTTGAGAGTATTTTGAGGGTTGATTTTTTTTATAGCATTTATGACTTTAATATT
>CABZPB010000039.1 GCA_902527485.1 uncultured Pelagibacteraceae bacterium | reverse complement strand
TTTTTATCAATCAAGACTGAAATTTTGATCTCAGAAGTTGAGATTACTTTAATATTTATTCTTTTATTTGCTAATGATTGAAACATTCTAAATGTAACTCCAGGTGTCGTTATCATGCCTACGCCAATCACTGAAATTTTAGAAACACCTTTCTCGAAAAGCAACTTTCTATAATTAATAGTTTTATTATTTTGAATAATTTTTTTTGTTTTATTTAAGTCATTTGTTTTAATTGTAAATGTTAAATCTGTTTCTTTTCCATTAGCAGAAATATTTTGTACAACCATGTCTACATTTATTAAATTTTTAGATAATGGTTTGAAGATTGCTGCAGCAACTCCAGGCTTATCACTCACACCTACAAGAGAAACTTTTGAATCATTTTGAGTTGAGGAAATTCCAGTAACAATTTTATTATTTACTATATTAGATCTTTTAGTAATCAATGTTCCTGACCTTTTTGAAAAAGATGATTTTACCTCAATATCAATCCTATTTAATCTCGCATCTTGTATTGAAACCGGCTGCATAACTTTTGCACCTAGTGACGCCATCTCTAACATTTCCTCATAAGAAATTACTTTAATTTTTTTTGCATTTTTCAATTTTTTGGGATCAGTTGTGTATACTCCTTCTACATCAGTGTAAATTATACATCTTTTTGCTTTGAAAAACTTAGCAATCATAATTGCACTTGAGTCAGATCCTCCCCGTCCTATAGTTGTAATTCTATTTTCGTCATTTAGCCCCTGAAACCCAGTGATTATTGGTATGCCACCCTTTTTTAAATATTTGATAACATTTATTTTATTGATTTGATTTATTCTTGAATTTTTATATTTACCTTTAGTTAAAATTGGAATTTGCCAAGGTAACCAAGATCTAGCCTCATGCCCATCATGAATTAATCTTCCAGCTATTAAAGAACATGCAACTTGCTCACCTGACGAAACCAAAACATCATATTCTGACTCCGAAAAACTATCACTTATTTCAAAAGATTTTTTTATCAACTCATTTGTCACACCACTCATAGCCGATGAAACCACAATAACTTTGTAGTTTAACTTTTTGTAACCAATGATTATTTTAGCAACTTTTTTTATCTTTTTGATAGTGCCAACTGATGTGCCCCCGAATTTTAATACGACAATTTCCATGGTAAAATAATGTTTTAAATTTAAAAAATATTGAATAAATACATGTTGAATATAAAGTCAACTTACATATGAAAAATAACACAATAAATAAAAAAGAAATAGAAAAATTTTCTAAAATTGCGGAAGAATGGTGGAATCCTCAAGGTAAATTTAAACCATTACATAAATTTAATCCAATTAGAATTTCATACATAAAAGAAAATATTATCAAGACATTTAAACTCGACTATAATGAGATTCCCCTTAAAGATATTAAAATACTAGATATTGGATGTGGCGGAGGTTTATTATCAGAACCCATGTGTAGGTTGGGTGCTAAAGTGACAGGCATTGATGCATCTGATAAAAATATCAAAATTGCAAAACTACATTCAAAGAAAAATAATCTTCAAATAGATTATTTCTGCTCATCACCTGAAAAATTTAATGCGAAAGATAAGTTTGATGTCATCTTAAATATGGAAATTGTAGAACATGTTGAAGATGTAAATTTTTTTTTAGAATCATGCTGCAAACTATTAAAAAAAGACGGAATTATGTTTGTTGCAACTTTAAATAAAACATTAAAATCTTATATTTTTGCAATTGTAGGAGCTGAATATATATTGCGATGGCTTCCAATTGGAACACATGAATGGGAAAAATTCATAAAACCTGAAGAGTTGATTTCAATTCTTAAAAAAAATAATCTTAAATTAGACAAGGTAGATGGAATGAATTTTAATTTAATAAAAAATAAATGGAGTGTAAGTAATGACAAGTCAGTAAATTACATTGCCAAATTTATTAAAAATTAATTGTTCTTATTTTCAATCCACGGAACCAACTGAGCATCAATACCTTCTTCTTTAAGTTCTTTTATATCCTCTTTTGATGCAGTTCCATATATACCTCTGTTTTTTTTCTTTTTATCATAATGAATTGATCTCGCCTCATAAGTAAAATTTTCGCCGACATAATCAAAATTATTCTTAATAAATTTTTGATATTCATTTATTGTTTTTTTTATTTTTTGATATTTTGTTAAATCTTTTTTTTCATTTTTATTGATAAAATTTTTACTTATTAACTTAGGTGCCATTAAATTTTTTTCTACTTTTAAAGATCCACAGTTGTGACAATTGATCAACTTTTTCTTTTTAAGCTTGTCATATTCTTTTGATGATGCAAACCAGCTGTCGAAACTTAAGTCACATTTTTTACATAACAGGTTATATTTAATCATTATATTTATTTAATTAATGTTATACAAAATTTCAACATACCTAACTTCTGTAATCTGAATTAATTTTGATATATTCACTTGTTAAATCCATGGTATAAACTGTAAAACTTTTTTTTCCATTTCCAATATCAACACTAAGATTAATATCTAAGCCCTTCATATATTTTACAGCCTCATTCTCATCATACTGATTATGAATTTTTCCCTTATTCACAATTAGTAGGTCTCCAAATTTTATTGATAGTTTATTTAAATTTATATCTACATCAGATTTTCCAATTGCCATAATTATCCTGCCCCAATTTGGATCCTCTCCTGCTATAGCAGTTTTTACTAATGGAGAATTAGCAATCGAAAAACCAATTTTTTTTGCATCTTGCTCAGTTTTAGAATTTAAAACATTTATTGTTACAAATTTTGAAGCTCCTTCTCCATCAGCTACAACTCTCTTTGCTAGATTTAATAATAGACTGTTAAGGGCTTCGTCAAATGATTTGATTTTTTTATCATTAATTGTTTTTATCAAAGTATTTTTTGCTTTACCGGTGGAGAAAATTGAAACCATATCATTAGTACTAGTATCGCTATCACAAGAAATTGCATTAAAAGTATTCTCAATATTTTTTTTAAGTAGCTTTTTTAGAACATCATTGGAAATATCTGCATCGGTAAAAATATAAGCTAGTGTCGTTGCCATATTTGGCTGTATCATACCTGAGCCTTTTGCTATTCCATAAATCTTCACTGTTGTTTTTCCAATTTTACATTCTTCCATCCCTATTTTTGGCTGTGTGTCAGTGGTCATTATTGCTAATGCTGCTTTCATCCAAATATATTTATTTTGAGTATATTTAATGTTTTTTAAAAGCTCTGGAATTTTTAACATAATTTTCTCCTCAGGAAATTTTTCTCCTATTGTTCCAGTACATCCGAAAATAAGATTTTTTGGTTTGATTATTTTCGGATTATCCTCATCCGCTTTTTGTTTTTCTGTTAGTCGTTTTGAAACTAAATCTGCCAAATGTTGTATGCTTTTGTAACCATGCTCACCTGTGAATGAATTAGCATTTCTGGTATTGACTATAAGTGAAAAAATTTTTTGAGTTTTTTGACTTAAATTCCATTTAATATTTTCTGACAAGATTTTAGACTGGGTATAAAGTGATGCAAAATTTGCGCCATCACGAAAATAGAACATTGCTAAATCATCTCTTTTAGAATTATATAAATTAGCACTAACTGAAGACACTGCTAAACCGTCTAGGTGATCAAGATCTTGATATTGTCCCATTTTTCGGTTCTGTGATTTTGAGGCTAAAAAATTTGATAAATTAATTCCCATGATATTTAAAATTTAAATTAAATAACTATATTAAAAGTTGTAATTAAAATGTATATCAAAAACTAATGTTTAATCCTCTAAACTTTATTTCTAAATTTATAAAATCAGGCAATGAAAAAGAGCTGAATAGGATTGGCCAAATAGTAGAGCAAATCAACCTTTTAGAGGAAAATATAAAAAAACTTAATGATAAAGAGTTTCCTGAAAAAACTATTAAATTAAAAGAGAAAATTCAAAAAGGAGCCCTCCTTGACAAAATTCTTCCTGAAGCTTTCGCTCTGGTAAGAGAGGCCTCTTTGAGGTCAAGAAGTGAGAGACACTTCGATGTTCAAATAATTGGTGGAGTTGTTCTGCATGAGAATAAGATAGCAGAAATGAGAACTGGAGAAGGTAAAACTCTTACAATCGCTTTAGCAGCATATTTAAACGCTTTGGAGGGAAAAGGAGTTCATATTGTGACAGTAAATGATTATCTGGCAAAAAGAGACTCTTTGGAGATGGGTAAAATTTTCAGTTTTTTAGGCTTAACCTCGGGCTATATAAATAATGATCAAA
>CABZPB010000038.1 GCA_902527485.1 uncultured Pelagibacteraceae bacterium | reverse complement strand
GCGTTACCTGGCCCAAATAGTTTGCCTTCACCACAATTTATTAGCTCATCATACGAGTAAGAGTTTTTTTTCATAAAATTGAGTACCCTTATTTACTTGATTTTGGTATTATATAATATAATTATAAATTAGTTTAGAATAATATTAACTAACAATACGCTTAAACTATGAAATATATAGATAAATTAAGAAATTCTGGATTAAGACCAACGAGACAAAGACTTCAAATATGTAAAGTACTTTTTGATACTGAAAAAACATTTCATTTTACGATAAATGAGTTAGAGCAAAAGATTAAAGACAAAATAGATAATAAGATCTCTTTAGCTACAGTCTATAATACAGTTCACGCTTTTGAAAAAAAAGGTTATTTAAAAACAAATACCTATAAATTCAAACCAGACTTATTTTGACACAAATATTAAAGACCATCATCATTTTTATGATCTAAAAGATCAAAAAACTGATTGACCTAGAAAATTCCGATGTAGGACCTATAAATATTAAGAAGAAAATTAATGGAAAAAGAATTAAATCTGTTGAAGTTCTAGTAAAACTTGAAGACTAATTTTTCAATCAATTAAGCGTCATTATTAACCAATTGACACCTATTTAGAACCATTATAAAGTACTTAGAATCAATTAAATCTATAGGAAATTAAATGAGTACTGAAAATTTTAAGAATAAATCTTTTAAGGATAATGAACTAAGCAAATGCCCTTTCACAGGAGCAGGAACACCTGCCAAATTTTCTGCAGGAAGAGGCCAAACAGTTAGAGACTTTTGGCCAAACAGTTTGAACTTAAAAATTCTTAGTCAGCATTCTAATCTGTCTAACCCTATGGATAAAAAATTTAATTATGCTAGAGAATTTAAAAAACTAAATTACAAGGCTTTAAAAAAAGATTTAAGAAAATTGATGACAGATTCACAGGATTGGTGGCCAGCTGATTATGGTCATTATGGGCCCCTGTTTATCCGACTAGCTTGGCACGCAGCAGGAACTTATAGAACAGGTGACGGCAGAGGTGGCGCTGGAACAGGCAATCAAAGATTTGCTCCACTTAACTCTTGGCCAGATAACGTTAATTTAGATAAAGCAAGATTACTTTTATGGCCTATTAAGAGGAAGTATGGAAGTAAAATTTCATGGGCTGATCTTTTTATACTTGTTGGAAACGTGGCTCTAGACTCAATGGGTTTCAAAACCTTTGGTTTTGGAGCAGGTAGAACTGATATCTGGGAGCCAGAGGATGATATTTACTGGGGTTCTGAAAAAGAAATGCTAGGTGTAGAAAGATATAGCGGTAAAAGAGATTTAGAGCAACCGTTAGGAGCTTCACACATGGGTTTGATTTATGTTAATCCTCAAGGTCCTGATGCAAATCCAGATCCAAAACTTGCAGCACACGATATTAGAGAAACATTTGGGAGAATGGCTATGAATGATTATGAAACAGCAGCGCTAGTAGCTGGAGGGCACACATTTGGAAAATCTCATGGTGCAGCATCTGAATCGTATAAAGGTCCTGACCCTGAAGCCTCTAGACTACAAGATCAATCTACAGGATGGAATAGTGGATATAAATCTGGAAAAGGTGTCGATGCAATAAGCAGCGGTATTGAGGGAGCTTGGACACAAAATCCTATTAAATGGGATATGGGATATTTAGATTGTTTATATGGACATGATTGGGAACTTACAAAAAGTCCTGCGGGTGCTCATCAGTGGACACCAAAGAAAAATGGTCAAAAGATTAAAATGGTGCCAGATGCACATCAAAAAGGTGTACTTCATCCACCAATGATGCAAACAACAGATATATCAATGAAAGTTGATCCAAGTTATGGACCTATAACTAAGCATTTTCACCAAAATCCAAAAGAATTTCATGATGCATTTGCTAGGGCTTGGTTTAAACTAACTCATAGAGACATGGGTCCTAGAGTTTGTTACCTTGGCAGTGATGTTCCCAAGGAAAAATTAATTTGGCAAGATCCAATTGACAAACCAAAATACAAACTTAAATCAAGAGATATAAAAGATTTAAAAAACAAAATCTCTAAATCAAAAATATCAATTTCAGATTTAGTCTCTACCGCATGGGCATCAGCGTCAACATTTAGAGGATCAGATAAAAGAGGTGGTGCTAATGGTGCAAGAATAATGTTAGAACCTCAAAAAAACTGGAAAGTTAACAATCCAAAGAAACTATCAACAGCAATCAAGGTTTTAGATAAAGTCAAAAGCGAATTTGATAACAAAAATAAAAGTGTATCGATGGCTGATTTAATTGTCTTAGCGGGTGGTGTTGGTATTGAAATGGCAGCAAAAAAAGCTGGTCACAAAGTTAATGTCCCGTTTTCAGCTGGTCGAGGAGATGCCAAACAAGATCAGACGGATGTTAATTCTTTCAGTCTTCTTGAGCCTCAAGCGGATGGTTTTAGAAACTATCTCAATGGAGAAGCTTCAAATGTTTCAGCTGAAGAAAAATTAATTGATAAGGCACAGTTAATGGGTTTAACAGCACCAGAAATGACTGCGCTTATAGGTGGAATGCGAGTTTTAAAAACAAATTACGATGGTTCTGAACATGGTGTTTTCACTAACAAGCCTGGAACACTTACAAATGATTATTTCACAAACTTATTAGATATGGATATTACTTGGAAAGAAGAGGACGTATCAGAACAAACATTTATAGGAAAAGATAGAAAATCTCAAAAAAATAAGTGGAAAGCAACAAGAGTCGATTTAATTTTTGGTTCAAATTCCCAATTAAGAGCACTTGCAGAAGTTTATGCTTGTGAGGATGCGGAAGAAAAATTTATTAATGACTTTATAGCTGCATGGGTAAAAGTAATGAATGCAGACAGGTTCGATCTTAAGTTAAATTAATTAGGTTAAATAGACAGAGAATAATTATGGCTACTATCAGTTTTGAAGACTTTTATGAAGTTCCAGATTTAAATTTTGATATTGTGAGATTAAGAACTGACCTCGATAAAATTTTAAAGAATAAGAAATTTAAGTCTCCAGGTGTAACTCATTTCGGTGCAATCTCAGTTAATCAAATCCCAAATGATGAAGATTCTACCAAGGGTAACAATATTAGAGGAAAATATTGGACAATCGCAGATGATACTGGAAAAGAAGTATCACGGGATATCGATATAGATGAGTCTAAATATACACAATTAGTTCCTGAATTTGAAAAAACGTATTTCAAAGAAGTTTATGAAGCACTAGGAAAAAGATTTAAATTAGGAAGAGTGAGGCTTTTATTAAAAGAGCCTAGATCAACTTTGAGTTGGCACAAAGATCCAGAATGTAGGCTTCATGTTCCCATAATCACAAACAAAGGGTGCTCGATGGTCATAGAGAATGTTGCTAAACATTTACCTGCAGATGGAAAAGTTTGGATTACAAATAATACAAAATATCACAATTTTTTTAATGGAGGTGAACAGGCTCGAATACACCTTGTGGCCTGTGTTCTTGAGAGTCCTTTTAAAAACTGATGGAAATTACTAAAGGCATATTTCAAGCCTCTCAAAATATTTATCAAAACAATAAAGGTTCATTACTTAGAACTGTAATTTATACAATCGGACATTTTGCAATTGCGATTACTGTTTTAATGTTAGTTGCGGATGTCTCTTTTACAGTTGCTCTAACCGATGCTATTGTTGAACCAATTGCAAATTCAATTTGGTATTTCTTTTTAGACAAATGGTGGACAAGTAAATCAAAAAAATAGCTAATTTGTATTATCCCCAAAAAAAAAGCAATTAATAATCATTCGCAAAAAATTTACGATAATAATAATCATTCGCATGGATAATTATTGAAATAAATTTATTTATGAATAATTTTTTAATTATGCAAATAGAGAATCATAACTGTAAAAAATGTGGACTAACAATTTCTTCAACTTGTTCTAAGTGTGATAAAATTGTTGATGTTGATGTTCTTGACGATGGTTGCATTGTTCAGAAAACAAAATGTTTAGACTGTGCAAATGCTCCGGTAATCAAGGATGTTTGTGAACAACAAAAATAGTTTACTTTAAAATTAAATAAGGGTGTAAAGATTAGTTAAGACCCCAAAAGTTTTCCATCTTGATCCAGCCTTTAAAATTACCAGATTTTATTTTACACCATTTATTGCTACAATTCTGAATCAACAAAACTCTACCCTTTTCTATTTTTGCTAAAGGCTTTGAAAAATTTGTTGGTTTGTTAAATAAGATTTTATCTGTTTTAGGAATAATAGAATTTACTTTTTTGAGTTGAGAGACATGTATCCATCCACTATTATTTTTAAGATCAATAATTCTCCTAAAATTTTCTTTTTTATCAATCTGCTTTATAGGTAAATCAATTTTTTTATATATAAATTTAATAGGATACTCAAATCCTGGACCATATCTAACATTAACCTTATCTTTTTTTAATGAGAGAAACGTGTCATTTGCAAAAAGGTTAAATGGAAAAAAAATCCAGACTAAAATTAAAAAATATAATTTTTTCATTATTTAGTTAAGCCTAATTTCATATTAAATTTTACTTTTCTAAAGTTAAGATTTAAAAGGTCTATAATTAATATTTGATTTTTCAAGTTTTGCCCAATTTTCATAATCATTTTTAAAGCTTCATTTGCTTGGGTTGTTCCAACAATTGATGCAGTTGTGCCTAGAACTCCCTCAAATTCACAATT
>CABZPB010000037.1 GCA_902527485.1 uncultured Pelagibacteraceae bacterium | reverse complement strand
AGTACAATTGTCAAGAATTGATAAATGTGGAAATAAATTAAATTGTTGAAAAACCATCCCAACTTCTGCTCTAATTTGTTCTATATTTTTAGTATCCTCAGTTAATTCAGTTCCATCAACTATTATTTCACCCTCTTGATGTTCCTCAAGTCTGTTTATACATCTTATTAACGTAGACTTTCCTGAACCAGAGGGACCACAAACAACAATTTTTTGTTTGGGTTTTACCTCTAAATTAATATCTTTTAAAACTTGAAAATCTCCAAACCATTTATTCATATTGTTTATCTGGATTATATTATCTGACATATTTCTTATCGATCTGTTTTATATTTTTGTTCTAGGTTATAACTATATTTACTCATTGCATAACAAATAATCCAGAAAATTATAGCAGCAAAGACATAACCTTCCATTGCAAAACCTAACCATTCTGGATTTGTTTTAGCTAAATTTAACATTCCCACTATCTCTAAAAGCCCGACAACAAAGATTAATGGTGTATCTTTAACTAAGGCTAAAAATGTATTTGCTATTCCTGGAATAACGAGTTTTAAAGCTTGAGGTAAAATTACAAATATATGCATCCTCCAATACCCCATTCCTAAGGATTTTGCCGCCTCGTATTGACCTCTTGGAAGAGCTTGTAAACCACCTCTTATAACTTCAGCAACATATGCTGCCTCAAACAACGAAATAGCTATTATGCACCTTACCAATTTATCTATAAAAAAGTCCGCTGGTAAAAACATTGGAAACATCACAGCTGACATAAATAATACTGTTATTAGTGGGACTCCTCTCCAAAATTCAATAAAACCAATAGATATGTATCTGATTAAAGGAAATCCTGATCTTCTTCCAAGCGCAAAAGCCATACCTATAGGAAAGCAAAAGATTAAACAAAAAAAAGAAATTATAAAAGTTAATGACAGACCGCCCCAGGCACCTGTCTCTACCCAGTTTAAACCATCTAGTTTTCCTAACTCAATTAATTCTTCGTAAAAGATAAAATATTTTAATAAAACATAAAGAGCAAAAGGAACAATTAAGAAGTAGTAAAATTTAAATTTACTTGGAATAAAAAAACCAATAATTATAGAAAGTATCGCAGCAATTATTCCATATGAAAAATCAAAGAATACTGGGCCTCCTGAAATAAAGAAAAAAATAAATAAGAAAGCGATAAAAGGGTAAATTACAACGTAGTATAAAGTTAAGTATTTTTTGAACTTATCAGTTGCAAAGTACCCAACTGATCCAAGTAAAGCTAAAGCAATAAATGATAAATTTATTCTCCATTGTTCACCATTTGGATACATCCCATACATAAATCTTCTCATCCAAACTTTTATATAAGTCCAGCAAGCGCCCGTGCCTGAACAAACATCTTTTGAGTCACCTGCAAAACTAGCATCAATAAAAAACCAACTGAGTATCGGTGGAATTGACTTAAGAATTATAAAAATGATTAATAAAGATAATATAGCGTTAAAGTTATTGGTATTGATGTGTTTATTAAGTAGATCTAATTGTTTTATGCCGCTTAATTCAATTCTTATGAAGTAAAGACCGATAAAACCAACTATTAAGGGAAAAAAATAACTCAAAAAACTAGGTAAAAAACCTGTTAAATTTACACTAAAAAAGGAGTTTAAAAGCACATCTAAAAAACTAACAAAAAACAAAAAAGAACCCAAATATAAGAAGATATTAAGATTAGACTTATCTGGTTTGAAAAAATTAATCTTAGACATTATTTTTCCTGAATTGCTATTTTATTGTTGTACCAATTCATAAATAATGAAATTGCTATACTTAAAGATAAATATGTAAACATTGTGATTGATACTATTTCAATTGCCTTACCTGTTTGCATTAAAGCGGTTCCAGCAAAAACTAGAACTAAATCAGGATATGCTATAGCAGCAGCTAGTGAAGAATTTTTAGTAAGATTAAGATATTGGTTTGTTGTAGGTGGTATTATTATTCTTAAAGCTTGAGGCATCACGACCAACTTAAGTACCTGATTTGGTGTTAAACCAATTGATGCAGCAGCTTCTTTTTGACCTTTACCTATACCTTGAATTCCTGCTCTAACACACTCAGCTATAAAAGTTGCAGTATATAAAGATAAAGATAACGCTAAAGCTATCAATTCAGGAGGTAAACTTACACCTCCCTCATAGATAAATGATGTGGTTGCAAGTTGTTTTAAAACAGGAACTTCAAAGGATAATCTAACTCCTCCAATCAAAAAACTTATAAGAGGTAAAACAAGGATTAAGCCTATTGATACAAGTAAGACTGGTGTTTGTTTACCTTGTGTTTCTTGTAATTTTTTTGCTTGGTATCGAATTACTATTATAGCAATAATTGCGGCCACTATTGAATAAAAGAAAATATTAAAATTTTGCCAAATAAAAGCAGGAACATACAAACCTTTTATTGTTAGAAATGCAATTCCAAACATTGCTTCAGCATCTTGTGGAAGAGGTAAAGCTCTCAAAGCAGCAAAATACCAAAAAAATATTTGTAAAAGTAGAGGTATATTTCTAAAAAATTCTACATAAAAAGCAGCAAATTTATTTATTAAATAATTGGGCGACAGCCTCGCAATTCCGACTATCACACCTAGAATAGTAGCAATTATGATACCAATTACTGAAACAAGGATAGTATTTAGTAAACCAACTAAATAAGCTCTAAAATATGAATGGGATCCATCATACTCAATTAAAGAAAATTGAACATCAAATGATGATTCTTGCGATAAAAATCCATAACCAAAGTCAATACCCCTGTTCTCCATATTGACTTGTGCATTGTATGTAAAAAAGCCGAAGACAAGAACAACAGCTATAACTGTCATCAACTGCGGGCCTATATCTTTAAGTTTAAAATTCACAATTTTGATAATATATGAGTTTAAAAAAAAAGGGCTAGATAAATCTAGCCCTTTTCAATTATTTTATAACTTAAATTATCTTGATGGTGGAACGTATAAAATACCACCTTTAGTCCATAATTCATTTGGACCTCTGTCTGGTAAAATACCAGTGTCAGCTATATTTCTTTTATAACTTTCACCATAATTTCCAACTTGTTTGATAATTCTTAAGTTCCACTCATTATCTAAACCGAATGCTGCACCCATTTCACCTTCAGCTCCAACTAATCTTTTGATAGCTGGGTTGTCTGAAGTTTTCATCATATCAGCATTAGCTGAAGTAATTCCATACTCTTCAGCTTCGATCATCGTATTTAAAGACCATCTTACGATGTCTTCCCATACTGAATCACCCTGTCTCACAACAGGACCTAATGGCTCTTTAGAAACGGTTTCAGGTAACACAATATGTTCATCTGGATTAGACATTTTTGTTCTTTGTGCAGCAAGGCCTGATTTATCTGTGGTATAAGTATCACATCTACCAGCATCATATGCAGCTACAACTTCATCAGCTTTTTCAAAAGCTACTGGTTCATACTTGATTCCTTTTGAATTAAAAAAGTCTCTCATATTTAACTCAGTTGTTGTACCAATATTTGTACAAGCTGAGATACCATCCTTGAATTGGCTTGTTGAAGTAATACCAGAACTTTTTCTAACCATGAAACCTTGACCATCGTAGAAGTTTACTCCAACGAAAGTAAGTCCGATATCAGCATCTCTAGAAAGTGTCCAAGTTGTGTTTCTTGATAAGATATCTATCTCACCAGAAGTTAAAGCCGTAAATCTTTCTTTAGCACTTAGTGGCGTAAACTTAACTTTGTTTGCATCACCTAATACTGCAGCAGCTACCGCTCTACATACATCAACATCTATACCAGTCCAATTTCCTGCAGCGTCTGCATTAGAAAATCCCGGAAGACCTTGAGATACTCCACATCTCACAAAACCCTTTTTTTGAGTGTTTTTAAGTGTTTTAGATTTTTTAGCAGCCATAGACTCTGTTGTAAAAGTGAACAACACAGCTACCATAGCAACTAAAGAAGTTAATTGTTTTAAGTATTTAAACATATTTCTTCCTATTGTTTATTTATTTGTTAACAAATAATTCAAAATTACTTTTGAATATGTATAATTTAAGCACTTTCAAAAAAAGTCTTCAAGAGGTATTTATTGGTTTTTTTGACCTAATGCAATTCTAGTCAAGATAATAATAACTTTAAAATTACAGTGAAAATTGATGTCTGGCGCGCCCTGGAGGATTCGAACCTCCGACCCTCGGTTTAGAAAACCGATGCTCTATCCAGCTGAGCTAAGGGCGCATCGAAATTAATCTAACGTATACAATAATAAGTTAATTTTTAAAAAGGAATTTTTTTAATAAAAGTAAAATTGTTAATAACTCTATCCTACCAACAATCATAAATAAAATAAGACAATATTTACTAAATAACTGAAGATTATAGAAATCAAATTCAGCTAAACCGTAGATTGAGGAGTTCACAGTGTTCATTAAAGTTAAAATCGATAACTTAAACGAATTAACAAATGCTATTCCACTTAAACTTAGCAATGAGGTCAATATAAATAAAGATAAAATAAATATTATTATAGTTAGAAAATATTTATTTATTTCATCAAGATTAAAAATAATTTTAGTAAAAATTAACTTATTCATAAAAACATTTTTAGGTCTACTAAAAGATAGGATCTGATTTAGAGAAAACTTAAATAATGAGTATATCTTAATAAATCTTAAACCTGAACTTGTTGAAAAAAAA
>CABZPB010000036.1 GCA_902527485.1 uncultured Pelagibacteraceae bacterium | reverse complement strand
TTGTATTTCTCCCAAAGTGTTTGCAACTCAGCATATTGTTTTGTAAAACCACAATAACTGGCAGTATTTACAATCAAAACAACTTTATTTTTATAGTCATTCAAATCAATAATTTCTCCCGAGATACTATCTACCTTAAAGTCAAAAAAAATCTTGTCATAATTTGCAGTTGCTGAATTTTTAAAAAAAAACATGAATATAGTTAATCCTATGATTGTAATTTTTTTCATTATTATAAATTACTTATTTGGAGTGAGTAATATCAAAAAGTAGCCAAATAAAGTTGATAATAATGACCCAGTTAATACTCCGATTTTTACACCATCCATATATTGCATATTGTCAACAAAAGCTAAGTTTCCAACAAAAAGACTCATTGTGAAACCAATACCAGTCAATACACCTACACCATAAAAATTATACCAACTCGTGTTATTTGGCATCTGAGCTATTTTTGTTTTTATAGCAACATATGAAAAAACAAACACACCTAATTGCTTACCTAAAAATAACCCCAAAACTATTCCCAATGGCACTTTATTTAGTAAAGAACTAAGAGATAAACCTTCTAATGAAACACCAGCATTTGCAAAAGCAAATAAAGGCATTATACCAAAAGCAACATAAGGGCTTATTGCATGTTCAATTTTGATTAATAAAGAAAAATCTTTTTCTTTTTTACGATGAGGTATTGTCATTGCTAATAAAACACCTGCAATTGTTGCATGAATTCCAGAATTATGAGTAAAATCCCAAAGAAAAATACCAACAATTAAGTAAGGTAAGAATTTTTTAATGTTAAATTTATTTATAACTAGCAATATTAAAAATGCTAACAACATTAGACTTAAATATTTAATACTTAAATCTCCAGAGTAAAATAGTGCGATAATTACGATAGCACCCAAATCATCAATAATTGCTAGAGCAGTTAAAAAAACTTTTAATGACAAAGGTACTCTTTTACCCAATAGAGATAACACTCCAAGCGAAAAGGCTATATCTGTAGCTGAGGGTATTGCCCATCCATTCATTGTTTCGCTATCTCCAAAATTGATTAATACATAAAATAATGCAGGGATTAACATTCCACCGACTGCTCCAATTATTGGGAGTAGCGCTTGTTTTATATTAGAAAGTTCACCTTGCAAAAATTCTCTTTTTATTTCCAAAGTAACGAAAAAAAAGAATATTGCCATTAAAGCATCATTTATCCAATGAAGAACTGATAATTTTAATCCAAAATCATTTATGCCAATGAATAAATATTTATCCAAAGTTGAAAAATATAATTCTGAAAAACCTGAATTGCTTATTATTAATGCAATAATTGCTGCAAATAATAAAACTAAACCACTAGCGGCTTCAAGTTTAAAAAACCAAATAAAGGGTTTTGATAAATAATTAATCATTTAATTTAGATCTTTAGCAAAAAGTATTAAATCTCTCAAGGTCTCAAATAAATTATACAATACAAGTTCTAAATTTGGGAAAATATTACTTAATGGATCCTTAAATGTGTCTAGTACAATTACAATCGCAACAAAAGTTATTATTGAGACAATTATATAACTTAAAAATTTTCCAAATGTAAAATTATATTTTGGCTTATACTTTATTAATTCTGATCCTGGTTTTGTAGGTACTCTACGTAATGATTTATCAATATTTTCATCCTTATATAAAATTTCTTTTTGATTAGCAGGCTTATCAATTAATGGCTCTGTTTGTTCACTGGCATTTTTATTAAAAAACCACGTATGATTGCATGATCCACATTTCAATAATCTGCCTTTATTGGTAATTAAGTTTTCATCCACGTCGAAATTTTTTCCACATGATGGACAAACAATTATCATAACGTTTATATAACAGATTCTAATTAAAAATCCCTTGTTTTACACATCTTTATACATTGAAAAAATAAATAACTACTGTATTAGTACTTCATTCGGAGTGTAGCGCAGCCTGGTAGCGCATCTGGTTTGGGACCAGAGGGTCGCAGGTTCGAATCCTGCCACTCCGACCACCAATTATGAAAAAAGCAAAAATTTATAAACCTAATAAAACAGCCATGCAATCTGGTTTAGGCAAAATCGATAAATGGGTTTTAGAGTTTAAAACCAAAGATCCTACAAAAAATCCATTAATGGGTTGGGAAAGTTCATCTGATACTTATACTGAATTAAAATTAGAATTTACCACCAAAGAATTAGCAATCACTTATGCAAAAAAAAATAAAATTGATTTTGAAATAATAGAACCAAAGGAAAGAAAAGTAGTGAAAAAATCTTATGCAGATAATTTTTTAAACTAAAATTATGTTTAAATTTTTTACAGATAAAAGGTGGCATTTATGGAGTATTGGAGGAACAATACTAATTCTTGCTGCCACATGGTATCAAGTTCAACTTGATGTAAGAATAAATGAATGGTTTGGTGAATTTTATGATACATTACAAAAAGCACTTGCAGAGCCAGGTGCGGTAACAGAAAAAGAATTTATCGCTTATCTCTTTACTTTTGCGAAAATTGCAGCAGTTTATATTTTAGTTGTTATATTTAGTGACTATTTTACAAGCCACTGGACTTTTAGATGGAGAACAGCGATGGCTAATTTTTATCATGATAAATGGGATTTTGCCTCGTCAATCGAAGGTGCTTCTCAAAGAGTGCAAGAGGACACTCTTAAATTTGCCAGAATAATGGAAGGTTTAGGTGCAGAACTTTTAAGAAGTGTAATGACATTAATTGCATTTACTCCAATTTTGTGGGGATTGTCTAAAAGTATTACTGTGCTCCCGTGGATAGGTGAAGTTGATCATGCTTTAGTTTGGGTAGCTATTGTCTCTGCATTAGGTGGTACATTTATACTCGCTGCAGTGGGGATCAAATTACCTGGTATTGAATATGATATTCAAAAAGAGGAGGCTGCATACAGAAAAGAATTAGTTCTCGGTGAAGATTTTAAAGAAAATGCTCAACCAATGAGAATCGATAGTTTGTACGGCGGTGTTAGAAAAATTCATTATAAGATGTATTTTCATTATCTTTATTTTAATGCTGTCAAATGGAGTTATTTACAAGGAATGGTAATTGTTCCTTATCTTGCATTAGCACCAACGATTGTAACAGGCGCTATTACCCTAGGTTTTGTTCAACAAATTATAAGAGCTTTTGGAAGAGTAGAAACTTCACTTCAATATTTAGTAAGAAGCTGGCCTATAATTGTTGAACTTATATCAGTTTGGAAAAGACTAAATGAATTTGAAAATAAACTAAAATTAAATACAGAAAACATATATAAAGAAAAAATTTAGTGGCTTTAAATAAAGATTTAATAAACAAGATAACAGCAGTAACGTCAAAAGCAGCTATTTCTTGTTACGATTTTATTGGAAAAAATCAAAAAAAAAACGCTGATAAAGCTGCAACAGACTCAATGAGAAATGAAATTAATAAACTTTCTATCAATGGAGAAGTTGTTATAGGTGAGGGTGAACTAGATAAAGCCCCTATGTTATATATAGGTGAAAAATTAGGTTTAGGTGGAAATTTAAATCTTGATATAGCAGTTGATCCAGTAGAGGGAACAAATTTTGTTGCAAAAAATCTCCCTGGAGCATTATCTGTAATATCTATTGCGGAAAAAGGGAATCTTTTTAATGCACCAGAAACTTATATGGATAAAATTGCAGTTTCAAATAAAATACCTTTTGAAGCAACTGATTTAGATTTTTCAATTGAAAAAAATATTAAAAATATAGCTGACTCTTTAAATAAAGATTTAACAGATATCACTGCTTGTTTGTTGGATCGACCTAGGCATAAGAAAATTATTGATAAATTAAAAAAAATGAATGTAAATATAAAATTAATTTCTGATGGCGATATATCTGGGGCATTAATGATAACTGATGATAAATATGCTGTAGACATATTTTTAGGTATAGGGGGAGGACCTGAGGGAGTTTTAGCTGCTTCAGCCATTGATGCATATAACTGCAGGTTTCAGGGTAGATTTATTTTTGATAATGAAAAAAATATAAAAAGAGCTAAGTTAATGGGTATTGAAAATTTAAACAAAAAATATGATTTAAAAGAAATTATTAAGGGCGACTCAATATTCTGTGCTACAGGTATTACATCAGGTGATTTAGTAAAGGGTATTAATCTCAAAGATAATAAGTATACCACTCAAACTCTAGTTACACATAAAAGCTCAAATACCTGTAAAATTGTTACAAGAGAAGACACTATAAAAACTTGATAAATATAATATTTTACAATAAAAGATCCAAATTTGGTCCCTTCGTCTATCGGTTAGGACACGTGGTTTTCATCCTCGAAAGAGGGGTTCGATTCCCCTAGGGACCGCCAAAATGCCATATTTTGTCTATTTAATTATCAATAAAGATAAAAATAAAAAAAAGTTTTCATATGTTGGTTATACAGGAAACATTAAAAAAAGACTAAATTTACATAACTCAGGTAAGGGGGCGAAGTTTACAAGAGGAAAAAAATGGAAGTTAGTTTATTATGAAAAATACGACTCGAAATCAGATGCAATGAAAAACGAGTACAAATTAAAAAAAGATTATAAATTGAGAAAAGAATTAATTAAAAACAAATGAAAATTTCCATTTTACTTCCTTTAAAAGAAAATTTTTCGCCTTCTTACGCGGGTGCTGTTTCACTATTCATAAATGATACTTTAAGAACAAGTAAATTTAGAAAAGATATTACAGTTTTTGGGCACAC
>CABZPB010000035.1 GCA_902527485.1 uncultured Pelagibacteraceae bacterium | reverse complement strand
TTATATTTTTAAAGGTATTAAAAAGTTAATGTTTATGCGCTTTATAATCAAATATTTAAATAAATTAATAAAGTTTTTCTAAATCTTCTTCATATTTATCCAAAATTTTTTTTCTTTTTAATTTTAGTGTTGGTGTTAACATTCCATTGTCGATTGTAAATTCTTTTTCAATTATTTTAAATTTTTTAACTTTTTCAACTAAAGATAAACTTTTATTTAAATTTTCTAAATAAAATTCGATTTCTTTTTTATTTTCAATACTTTCTGAGACAATCAATGCAACTAAATAAGTTTTTTTATCTCCATAAACAAAACTTTGCTTAATTTTTTCATTTAAGCATAATAAATTTTCGATTTTAGATGGTGAGATGTTATCTCCACCAAGAGTAACTATTATTTCTTTCTTTCTGTCAGTAATTTTTAAATTTCCATCTTCTGTAATCTCTCCAATGTCACCGGTATATAACCAACCATTTTTTATAATATCATCTGACTCCTTTTTCATATTCCAGTAACCAAGCATAACATTTTCACCTTTAACTAAAATTTCACCATCCTTAGCTATATTCACTTGGTTTGTTTTAAAAGGAGGCCCTACTGTGTCGATTTTAATTTTTCCTGGAATATTACAACTTACAACAGGTGAAGCCTCTGTAAGACCGTAACCTTGGAGTGTGGGCAATCCTATGGCGTTTAAAAATTCCCCAATTTTTTGGTCCAAAGCACCACCCCCAGATACAAAAGCCTTTAGTTTTCCACCAAACTGATTTTTAATTTTTTTTCTAACTAGTTTCTCACAAAAAAAATTAATCACTTTTTCCCTTAATGTTAAATTTTCATTGTTGAGTTTTTTAATTCCAAGCGAGATTGTGGCTGATATCAATTTTTTCCTAAAACCTTTTTGTTTTGAAAAATTCATTAAAATTTTACTGTATAAATTTTGATAAAATCTTGGAACAGCTGTCATAATCGTAGGTTTTGCAATGGACATATTAGATAATAACTTCTCTAAACTTTCAGCATAATAAATTTTTGCGCCAAGTGAGATTTGAACAAATTGAACTGCATGCTCATATGAATGAGATAACGGTAACCACGTTAAAAAAGTAGGTTTACTATTTTTAATTAATTGATTTAATATTTCTTGAGCTCCTTCACAATTTGATAAAATTCCACCATGACTTAGCATTACTCCTTTAGGATTACCAGTTGTTCCAGATGTATAAATTATACAAGCAAGATCTTTCCTTTCGAGATTTCGGTTAAAACTTATACGAGGGTCTGATTTTCTATTTTTAAAATATTCATCAAATATATTTTCTATATTCTCAACTTTTTTATTTATCTTTTCAATAGATAAAATTTTTATCTCATCCGAGATAAATTTTTCAATTTTTTTTAATTGGATTTCATTAGAGACGATACAAATTTTTGGCCTACAATCATTAATGATGTATTCATAGTCTTTTTCTGAATAAGTTGTAAATAATGGCACAGTGACTCCACCTGCATTCATAATAGATATATCTGCTATAAGCCACTCAGGTCGATTTTCTGACAATAGGATACATCGGTCTCCATCAGCTAAATTTGATCTTAAGTATTCAGATAAAATTTGAATTTTAAACGCAACCTGTTCCCATGTAAAAAAAATTTTTTTATTTTCTTTTAACCATTTTAAAAATGGTTTATCAGCAACTGTATCTATTTCTTTATACTTGGTAAAAAAAAGTTCTACTAAACTGTTTATTCTACTTAATTGCATAATTTGGTGGGCGAAGAGAGAATCGAACTCTCACTTCTTGCGAAACACGATTTTGAGTCGTGCGCGTCTACCAGTTCCGCCATTCGCCCCGATTGTTTAATAATTTATTAAATAGTATAAGAACTAAAATTATATTAAAACCAAAAAATGTTTAAAAATCTTTACAAAAAATGTTTAGATTTAGCAGGTCACAAAAGTTCCAAATATTACTTAGCGATTGTGTCATTCGTTGAAAGTTCATTTTTTCCTATTCCTCCTGACGTTATGGTTATTCCAATGGTACTCTCCAAAAAAACTGACTTTAAAAAAATTTTTCTTATAACAACAATATTTTCAGTTTTAGGTGGCATGCTCGGCTATGTAATTGGAGCTTTTTTTTTTGAGTTTGGAACACACATTATGAATTTTTATGGTTATGAAGACAAACTTTACAGTATTAAAGAAAGCTTGATTAGAAATGATGGTTTTTATGCTTGGCTAGGAATACTTTTTTAGCGGGTTTTACCCCTCTTCCCTATAAAGTTTTTACGATTGCAAGTGGTCTCATAGGATTTAATTTTTTAATTTTTGTTTTAATAAGTTTAATTTCTAGAGGTTTAAGATTTTTTTTAGTGTCATATTTCTCTTATAAGTTTGGAGATTTATTTAATGAATTTATGGATAAACATGGGTCAAAATGGTTTACGATAATTGGAATATTAATTGTTATTATTGGAATAGTTTTTTATCTAATTTTTAAATCTAATGTTTAATTTAAAAGCTGAATTTTATTTAAAAATAATTTTTCTATTTAGCTTTATTGCTTTAACTTCTGCTTTTTTCATAGAATATATTCTTGGACATCAACCTTGTAATTTATGTTTAATTGAGAGAATTCCCTATGGATTAAGTATTGTTATAATAATGACAATCTTTTTAATTAAAAAAAATCAAAAATTCTTGGTTATGTTATTAATTATTACTTTTATCTTATCTTTTGCAATTTCATTTTATCATTTTGGAATTGAACAAGGTTTTTTTCAGGAGTCATCTGTTTGTGGAGTAAAGGGTTTGACAGAAAGTATCACTAAGGAAGATTTGCTTAAACAATTAAGTGAGAAAACAATAAGTTGTAGAGATGTGACATTTAGGATTTTTGGATTATCACTCACAAGTATTAATGTTGTAATTAATTTATTGTTTATTATAACGCTTTTAAAAATTTATAAAAAATATGAAAAAAACAGATAAAAGAGTTCAGGAATTTATCAGAGTTGATCATGCTGGTGAGAGAGGCGCTGTGAAAATCTATGAAGGCCAATTATTAGCATTAAATACTATTGTAAAAAATGAAAATTTAAAAAAAACAATTGAAGATATGAAAGAACACGAAATAGAACATTGTCAATTTTTTGAAAACGAAATAAAAAAAAGAAATATTAAACCAACAAAATTTTTACCTTTATGGGATTTATTAGGTGTTGGATTAGGATTTGGCTCTACTTTATTGGGAAAAAAAGCTGCAATGCTATGTACAGCATCTGTTGAAGAAGTTATTGATAAACATTATTTAGATCAAATCAATCAACTAGGTCCTGAAGAGAAAGAATTAAAAAAGAAAATAACAAAGTTTAGACAAGATGAATTAGATCATAAAGACATTGCTTATGAGGAGGGTGCAACAAAAAAAGGTTTTTACGCTATAATGGATAGAATTATCAAAACTGGATCAAAATTAGCAATAAATATCTCTGAGAAAATTTAATTTTTAAGCCTCAAGCTCAACATCCCAATATAAATAGTCCATCCAACTTTTATGCAAATAATTAGGGGGAAAATTCTTTCCATTTCTATGTAAATCCTCAGTTGATGGTTGATAAGGATATTGATTAATTTTCATTCCTGAAGATTTTAACAATTTTCCACCTTTTTTAACATTACATTCTGAACAAGCTGTTACAACATTATCCCAGTGTGTTTCTCCACCTTTTGATCTTGGTAACAAATGATCAAAAGTTAATTCCTCTCCACTTCCACAATATTGACAAGTAAATTTATCCCTTAAAAAAACATTAAATCTTGTGAAACTTGGTTTTGACTGTGGGACTATGTAATCTTTAAGTGCAATAACGCTTGGAAGCTGCATTTTAAATGATGGACTTCTTACAATTCTATCATAACTACTTACTATAATTACTCTATCTAAAAAAACTGACTTTACTGTATCTTGCCAAGACCATAACGATAAAGGATAATAGCTTAAAGGTCTATAATCAGCATTTAAAACTAACGCAGGACATTTTTCTAGTGACACATCTTGTTCAATAAAGTTGTTCATAAATGAATTTTAACTTAAATAAAAAATGATTTCAATATTAAGAACTCATTTTATTTTTTTTAAAATATAATTTAATGCTATGCTAGAAGCCTCGACAGGAATGTGATGATCACAATTCTTAATTAGATGGGTCTCTATTTCAATATTAGATCTGATAAAGAAATCTTTTGCCTCTAACATATAGCTAGGTGAGACAACTTGATCAGAATCACCATGAATTAAAAGGGTGTTTGTTGAGGCTCTTTTTCTTTGCTTTAGGTCCTCTTGATTTATAATCTTGCCAGAAAAACCTACTACACAACTAAATTTATTTTTAGATGTAAGTCCTAGATTTATTGACATCATACATCCTTGACTAAAACCAGATAAACAAATTTTATCGTTTTCCAAATTATATTTAATTTTTATTTCATCTATGAATTCATTGAGTTTTTTTTCAGCCTTAATTGATTCATCTAATATATACTTTGGATCATCTTTTGTAAGATCAAACCACTGATACCCAGATGGATTTATTGGACAAGTTTCATGACCATTCGGACAAAGAAAAATTGTATTTGTAAGGTGTCTTTTCCAATTTAATGAAAGCATACTTATATCTTTACCATCACCTCCATACCCATGAAGTAAGATGACCGCATTTTCAATTTTTACATCTTTTTCTGGTTTTATAATGGTCGTATCAAGGCAAAATGTCATAGTAATTGATTTATGTTTTTTTATCTATAAAAGAGCCTACTATAATTTTATGATTTCTGGAATATTAGTAAAAATTTTATCAATAATCTTGTTAGTTGCAGTTGGTTTAGTTTTAATTCTTGGAATTGGTACTTTATTTAAAGGTGGAGAAACAAGTAAGAAATACTCTAATAAATTAATGCAATTAAGAGTCTTGCTACAATTTATAGCAATTATAGCTCTAGTAGCTTTTGCATATTTTTTTAAAAATTAATTGAAATTACTCAACCATTTAATAAATTTTTCATCAGCGAAGTCGATTGATCCAATTATTCTAGCAATTTCAAGTCCATCCTTGTTAAAAAGTATAGTTGTAGGAAGACCTCTCAATTTAAATTTCTTTGCC
>CABZPB010000034.1 GCA_902527485.1 uncultured Pelagibacteraceae bacterium | reverse complement strand
TTCGAGAGCAGTTGGTTTTGCGACGTGTATAAAAGTCATTAAATGCATTCGCTCATTTTCAGCTTCATCTAAAAGAGTTTTAATCCAGCCTTTGTCGTCCTCAATTTTTCTAAGTGATTTTAAGTGTAGTAACATTCCTGCTACCATCCCTGGAACTGCAGCAACAGTTTCAAGAACTACAGCTCTGTGACCATATCTTTTTTTAAAAAAGGTATCTGCTAATAAACGTAAAAATTTAGTAAATGATAAAGCAACTTTATCACTAAAATTTTTTGGTTTAAAATGTGTATCTAAATCGCTCATACTTTTAAAATAATAATAAATTTGAAATTTAACATGCGCTATAATTGTCTATAAAAATATTGATTTATCAGAGAAAATATAAAGTTTCTTTAGCAATATAGATTATTAGCAGTGACATAAAACAAATTATAAATATGTTTATATATTTCCATATTATCTTCCTTAAAACATATTTAGAAAAAAAAACTGATAAATAGCCAAGTAAAAAGAAAAATATAATTGATGCAATTGATGCTCCAGAACCAAAATAAATTTTTTCTTCCAATAAAAAATTTTTTGAAAAATTTCCTAAAAAGAAAACTGTATCAGAATATACGTGTGCATTAAGATAGGTAAAACCGAGAGTTTTTAATAAAATTGTTCCGCTTGAAACCTCTTTTATTTCACTATCAAAATTAACATAAATTTTTAAAGATTTAATTTTTGAGTAAACAAAGTAAATTAAAAAAACTATTAACGAAATGTTTAAAATTAATTCTATAAATAAATTAAAATATTGATGAAAAAAATGAAATAAAAGTATACCTGAAAATATTAGTAATAAATCTGATAAAGAACAAACAAAACAAACTAAGAAAATATGTTGTTTCTTAAGCCCCTGCTCGATTACAAAAATATTTTGAGCACCTATTGCTAAGATTAAACTAAGCCCGGTAAAAAAACCTAATACCAGGTATTCCATCTAAATTCAGATTATTCTGAATTAGCTGTTAAAGTTTTAATCTCTAAAATATTTTCGTTAGGGTCTTTTACAAAAAATGTTTCTTGCTCGTATTTTGTTCCTTTAAATCTTAAATAAGGCTCATCGTAATATTTTGCCCCTTTCTCTTTTAATCTATTTTTTAAAGTATCAAAATCTTTTCTTGATAGATGCACTCCAAAATGTGGAACCGAAACGTTACCCATATCTACATCATGTCTTTCACTGTCTAATTTATGATCGCTTGCATGAAGTGTTAATTCATTTCCCCAAAAATCTACATCAGCCCATTCTTGTGCTGAGTTATCAAGTCGACAGCCTAAAGTTTCGCTATAAAACTTTTTTGCTGTTTCTAAGTCCCCACATGGGATTGCTAAATGAAAACAATTAGTGTTTTTGTACATATTTTTCTCCTTTAAATACTGAGTAAAGATACTATATAAGCAATAACTTATTTTATCAAGCTGGCAAATACTAATGAATGACTTTTTACAATCCATAATAGATAGAGATCCTGCGGCAAAATCAAAACTAAGTTTAATATTAACTTACCCAGGTGTTAAAGCTATTTTTTTTCACAAAATTGCAAACTTTTTTGCAATTGCTAAATTTGATTTAATTGCAAGAGTCATTTCTCAATTTTCAAGATTTTTAACTGGAATAGAAATTCATCCAAAGGCAAAAATTGGAAAAAATTTATTTATAGATCACGGGATGGGTGTTGTAATAGGTGAAACTTCTGAGATAGGAGAAAATGTTACAATTTATCATAACGTCACTTTAGGAGGAGTCGCTCCAAGTATAAACTCTAATGATCAAAGAAATACCAAAAGACACCCAACTTTAGAGGATAATGTTGTAGTTGGATCCGGTGCTCAAATTTTAGGACCAATCACAATTGGAAAAAATTCCTTAATCGGTGCTAATGCAGTAATTACTAAGAATGTTGCAGAAAAATCAATAATGGTAGGTATTCCAGCTACAAAAGTTGGTGATGCTACAAAAGGATTTCAACCTTATGCTGTTACTGATAAAGATAAAGATTAATGTCGCAAATTAAAAATAACTTTATCGAGTCAGTTGGCAATACACCATTAATAAAATTAAAAGCAGCCTCTGATATAACTGGATGTAATATTTATGGTAAAGCTGAGTACCTTAATCCAGGTGGATCCGTAAAAGATAGAGCTGCTCTTGCACTAGTCAAAGATGCACAAGAAAAAAATTTAATTTCAGAAGGTGGAATAGTTGTAGAGGGCACTGCAGGTAACACTGGGATAGGTTTATGTCTCTTGGGAAATTCCTTAGGTTATAAAACAATAATCGTAATGAATGACAACCAAACTCAAGAAAAAAAAGATACTTTAAAAAATATTGGTGCAGATCTGAGACTAGTGCCACCCAAACCTTATAAAGATGATGGCAATTATGTAAAAGTTGCAGGTCGTTTAGCTGAAGAATTAAAAAGTACAAATAACAATGGTGTAGTTTGGGCCAATCAATTTGATAATACTGCTAATGCAAAAGGTCATTATAAAACAACAGGACCAGAAATTTGGGAACAAACAGATGGTAAAGTAGATGGCTTTGTTTGTGCGTCTGGTACAGGTGGGACTATTGGTGGTGTAAGTAGATTTCTAAAAGAGAAAAATAAAGATATTAAAATTTATCTTTCAGACCCTACTGGTTCTGCTCTCTATAATCACATTATGAATGGAGAACTTAAAGCTGAAGGTGGATCAATTACCGAAGGTATTGGATCCAGTAGAATAACTAAAAATTTTGCTGAAGCTAAAATTGATGGCGCTTTTTCAATCAGTGACCAAGAGTCCTTACCTGTGCTTTACGACTTAATCCAAAATGAGGGATTAAGTTTAGGAACAAGTTGTGGGGTAAATATAGCTGGTGCAATTAGATTAGGAAAAGAACTAGGTCCAGGAAAAACAATTGTAACCATCCTCTGTGATAGATCGGATAAATACAACTCAAAGATGTTTAACAAATCATTTCTAAAGGAAAAAAACCTACCAATTCCTAGCTGGTTATAATATCGCATACCAGGCATGTAACAAAACAGTTACATTTTTAAAATAACATTAATTAACGTAGGGTTTATGAGAAAATTATTTATAACTTTATCTTTTTTAATTTTCACATCTGCTAATGCAGAAATGAGTGATAACGATAAATCAAAAGCATGGGATTGTGTTGGTATTTATATGGCTAACTACTTTCTTCCATCTGGTGAAAAATTTGAATACGGTATGAAAGAAAAATCTATTTCAACCGTAAAAGTTCTTAAAACGTATGCTCTTGAAATAGGTATACCTGAAAAGGATTGGGATGCTGGAGTCAACAAAGCTGTAGATAAACATTACGGTTCAAAATACGACAAAGCTAAAACTGACAAATGTCACACATTTGTTGAGGCTTTAGTCCCAAATGGAGCCGAAAGAATAAAAAAAGTTGTTCAAACTTTATATTAAACTAGGAGATAAAATGAAAAAAATTATATTCACAATATTGTTTTCAATGCTTTCAACCATTGCGTTTGCTAATTCAGGTAAAATTAATTTAGAGGGTTTTGGATCATGGGATATTACCGCGATAAATGCTGGAAAAGGAGATTTGGCAATTACTTATGATGGAATAGCAAGTATGAAGGATAAAAACGGTGACCAAGTATTTAATAATGTTTCAGTTCATTGTGTAGGAGGATTGACTACCCAAGGTGGAAACTTTGTAGATGAAACTGGTATGTGTAGATTTGATCTTTTTGATGGTGAAAGCGTATTTATAAAATATACAGGTAAAGGAACTACAGGTGTAGATGGATCTGGTGCTTTTGTATTTGTAAGAGGAACTGGAAAATATGAAAATATTAAAGGTAGTGGAACCAGTAGTAGAACTAATCTAAAAACGAAGAAAAAGGGTTTTGCATCAACTTTAAATATATTTAAGGGTGAATACACATATTAATAATCAATAAAGGAGTATTATGTCAGAAATTAAATGTATAAATTTAGGATATGTTGTTCCAAAAGATAAGGCTGATGAGGTTCTAGAATTATTCAAAACACATGCTGCATGGATGCAAGAATTTTACTCAGACTCAAATGATGGTTCTAAGTATTTGATAAGCTCATTTTTCACAAAAGCAGATGAATTTGTAAATCCTGCGGATCCAAGCCAAGGATTGACTGGAAATGTTGTTTTTACAATTAATGAGAGATTTACCTCAATGGATAGTGTTAAACGTCACGTGGAAAATGCAATGAAAAACGATTACTTTCCAAAATTTGGTGAAATAATGGAAAAATATGGTGTTGCTCGAAGCTTGGGTGGAGAAATATATCATTCAATAAGATAAAATTAAAAAAGGAGGAAAATGGAAAAAGAAATGTTAGTACATCTTAAACTTAAAGAAGGTAAATTAGAAACTTTCATGGGTTGGATGCAATCAGATGAAGGTATGAGTGTCAGAAAAAGTGTTGCTTATCCTGAAAAAACTATTGGGGCTATGATACCAGATAAGAGTGGTATGTTATTTAAAGTTAATGTTCATAATGAAGCTGGAATGAAAGAATTTGTAACTGGTAATAATCCTACTGCAAAAGCGATCTATGCAGAGTGTGTAGAGAGTGCTCAGTTATTTGAACTATCTAAAATAAATCTATAAAGGAGAAAATATGAAAAACTACATGGTGACTCACACTTTCAAATCAAAGGAGATGAAAGATAAATTTTCGGAGACAGTTGCGTCAATGAAGATGGAAGATATTGTAAAATCAATGACTAGTGAAGATGCAGCTTGTCAAATGACTTGGAATACTCCAGGAGATACAATGCAAATGTTTTGTTGGTGGAAAGGTAAAAATCCAGAGGCTATTAATAAACAATTAGCATCTATGAATGACTTTTTTGAACCTCATAAATTTACTGAGTGTACTGACCAGGTGATGGACTATAACGCTTAAAAGGGAAATTAATGAAAGCAATCTATACAAGAACCATTGGCGTTTACGATGATAAACTTGGTGAGGCTATGGAAATCTCCAAAGGCTTGGCAAAAGTTAGAAAAAAACATTATCCAGATCATGAAGTTTACTTTTCATTTCAAATTGGTGGAAACCCAAGGACGGTAAGAGAAACACTTGTGGGCGAGCAGTTTACTGATAAAGCATTTGAAAATGATACAAATATGTCAGCTGATCCTGAATTCATTGAACTTCAAAAAAAAATGAAGGATGTTTTTAAAGAAGGTACA
>CABZPB010000033.1 GCA_902527485.1 uncultured Pelagibacteraceae bacterium | reverse complement strand
TTATCTGACAAATAATCTTCATGGTAATCAGCGTCTGTTAATCTTGGCTTTGGTGCAGTTTCATGACGCATATTCTTATCTTGTTCAAAGTATTTTTTAATTAAAGGTCTGTAATTTAAATATTCAAACCATCTACACCTATAACTCATTGTAGCCTCAAGCATTTCATTACCAACTGTAAGTATAATATCTCTTGCAGGCATACAGCCAAACATACTATCGACTTCCCAATCAGGAGTAGAAATTTTTTGGTTGTGATTAAGTGGTATAGGTCGATCAACTTTAATTCCTCTTTTTTCCAGCATTGATGCAAAATTATTTAGTAATTCATTTGCTTTATCAATTGTATCTTTAGTTCGGGGTCCATAAGAACCTTTCATAGCTGAGTCCTCAGGCACTTTAGCATCTAAAGCAGGTTCTGGAGCAGGTATACAGCAACCATCTGCTTTTCCTACAATAACGTGTTTAAGTGGATCCCACTCATTCCAGCTATTAACAATAACTTTATCTTTACTCATGTTTCTAGATTAATTTAGAGCTATAAATCTTTTATTCCAACGCATTAGCAAACTATAATAAATTAATGAAATAAATAGAAAAAAACCTCCAACTATAGTGTAAGTATCAGGCACTTCATTTATACCTAAGATGGGTAACCAAACCCAAAAAATTCCACCAATAACTTCAGTTAGTGACAACAATGTCAATTCTGCAGCAGGAATAGCTTTTGAGCCAATAGAATATAAAATTAGTCCCAAACAAACTAATGTTCCATGAAGAGAAAATAAAGCTCCATTATAACTTGTTGAAAAAAATACCTGCTTAGTGCTTAAAAGTATTATAGATGCAAAAACAAAACAAAAAAAGCCAGAAAAGGCTACTGTTGTAAACTTAGGTGTCTCTGTTCTCCATCTTAAGGTGACGGAAAAAACTGAAAACCCTATCGATGAAAGCATTCCAAAAATAAAACCAACCACCGAATTAGAGCCAGAGCTCCCAAAAGCCATGATTATAATTCCGATTGTTGCAATTAAAATAGAAATCCAGACATTTAATGAAATTTTTTCCTTAAGAAATAAAAAGGCAAGAAGGGCCGTAAAAAAAGGCATTGCCGCCAAACAAAGCAGAGTAATTGCGGCTGATGTATTAGTAATTGAGTAAATAAAACTGATCATTGCAATTCCTAGTCCTGTTCCACCAATAATACCTGAGTATCCCATCTTTAAATAATTTTTATAAAATTTAATACCTTCTTCAAAGTAAAGATAAAGATTTAAAAGTATAAAAATTGTCAAACCTCTTCCGAATATATACTGCCAAGGTACTTGGTTTGGACTATCCATATATCTCACTACAAGAGGTCCAAATGACCATAAAATTCCTGCAAACAAAACTACTGGAACTGCAATTTTTGGGTTTTTTAATTCAAGCATCGAAGAAGATTAGATCTAAAAATTTATAACTACAACAAAAATGAGATAGCTTTAACTGCCAATTTTAATGGAATATTATTACAAAAAAACAATCAATAATTTGATCTTATAATTTTATTATTCTATTTAAAGTTGTGTTTAATGAATTTTGAATAAAGTCTTGATTGGTTTTTATTTGTTATGTAATTAAAGTTAATATGGATTTAGAAGTGTTAAAAATTGCTGCTGAAACAGATAATAATAGAAATATTGAGAATAAAACACATATTTCAAAGTTAAAAAATTCTATTTGTGGCGATGAAATGCAAATAGAGCTTTTAATTAAGAATAAAAAAATCTTAGACTTTGGATATCAGGGAAAATCTTGTATATACTGCCAAGCGTCAGCTAGTTTGTTGTCAAAAATTTCAATAAATAATCAAAAAGAAAAAGTTAATAATTTATGTGACGAGGCTGAATTTTATTTTGATGATAATTATAAAGTTTCTGATAAGAAACTAATATCTCTGAAAAAACTAATTAAAAGAAAAAATATTAACAAAAAAGATTGTATATTGTTACCTTTCAAAGCTTTAAAAAAAATTGTATCGAGTTAAGATATGGGCAATCCAAAACAATCTTTTTTAGCTGGTTTATTTTCTATTGTTACGATTGGAATTTTGACTTTTTTAACTTATAGAACCGGGTTGGGAATTTTTCTATTAGCCTCATTTGGATCATCAATGGTACTTCTTTATGGATATCCCGAAAGTCCATTTGCACAACCGAAAAATGTTTTTTTTGGTCATTTAGTCACTTCAATTGTAGGTTTACTTTTTTTACACTTTGTTTCATTACCAATTTTTTTAACTATTCCGTTGGCTGTAGGATTTGGTGTTGGACTTATGATCTTGTTAAATATCACTCATCCACCAGCGGGTGGTAATCCAATAATTGTCATTATAGGTGGTGTATCTTATAATTACTTGCTAAGTCCTGTAATATCAGGTTCGGTAATAATTATTATTTTTGCAATAATTATTAACAAATTTATTTTGAAAAAGTCCTATCCAAGCTTAAAATAATTTGTTTGCTTGGGATCTCAAAATGAGGTTAGATATAGTTTATAAATTTATAATTATACAGGAGAATAAATGAAAATATTATGCGTTTTATACGATGATCCAAAAGGTGGAATGCCAAAATCATATGCACTTTCACAACTACCAAAAATAGATAAATATCCAGATGGAATGACTTTACCTTCACCAAAAGGGAGAGATTATACTCCTGGACAATTACTCGGTTGTGTATCTGGGGAGCTTGGATTAAGAAAATTTTTGGAGAGTAATGGTCATGAATTGGTGGTTACTAACAGTAAAGATGGAGATGGATGTGAGGCTGATAAACATATTGTTGATGCCGACATTGTTATTTCTCAACCTTTCTTTCCATATTATTTGACAAAAGAAAGAATTGCTAAAGCTAAAAATCTTAAGATGGCAATCACAGCAGGAATTGGTTCAGACCACGTTGATTTACAAGCTGCGATGGATAACAAAATCGATGTTGTAGAGGTAACTTACTGTAATTCTAGATCAGTTGCTGAACACATTGTTATGATGATTGTTTCGATGGTAAGAGATTATCATAATCAACATAGAATTGTTAACGAAGGTGGTTGGAATATTGCTGATGCCGTGCAACGATCATATGACGTAGAAGGTATGCATATTGGAACAGTTGCTGCAGGACGTATTGGATTAGATGCTTTAAGAAAGATGAGGCCATTTGATGTTCATTTACACTATTTTGATAGACACAAACTACCTGATTCAGTTGAAAAAGAATTAAATCTTACTTTTCATGATTCAGTTGAGTCAATGGTAAAAGTGTGTGACGTTGTTACAATTAACTGTCCTCTTCATCCTGAAACAGAGAACCTGTTTGATGATGCAATGATTAGTAAAATGAAAAAAGGTGCTTATATCGTAAACACTGCGAGAGGAAAAATCTGTAATCGAGATGCGATTGCAAAAGCATTAAAGAGCGGTCAATTAAGTGGTTATGCAGGAGATGTATGGTTTCCTCAGCCAGCACCTAATGATCACGTATGGAGAAGCATGCCTAATCAAGGGATGACACCTCATACTTCTGGAACTTCTTTAACAGCACAATCAAGATATGCTGATGGAGTGAGAGAGATATTGGAATGTTTCTTTGACGGTAAAGAGATTAGAAATCAATATCTGATTGTTAAAGATGGTCAGTTAGCTGGTATGGGTGCTCACTCGTATAGTAAAGGTTCAGCTACTGGTGGATCCGAAGAAGCAGCAAAATACAAAAAAAAATAATTTTAAATATAATTAATAAAGGTGGCTACTTATAAGTAGCTACCTTTAAGATCTGGACTTACCATAACGAATTTGTTTATGATAATTAATGAAATATTTTTTCATAATTTTCTTTTTTTTAATTAATATAAATTTTTCATATTCTGCTCAAAAAGATAAGGCATATTTCGCTGGGGGATGTTTTTGGTGTGTTGAGGAGTCATTTGAAAAATTAAAAGGTGTAGAAGAGGTAATTTCTGGTTATTCTGGAGGTATTACTGAAAACCCAACTTACAAAGAAGTTACTTATGGAAATACTGGTCACTTTGAAGTTGTAGAAATAATCTATGATAAAAAAGTTATTTCGTATGAAGAATTATTAAAAAATTTTTGGGTTAATATTGATCCATTTGATGCTTACGGTCAATTTTGTGACAAAGGATATAGTTACAGATCAGTCGCATTTTATCAAAATGATGAAGAAAAAAAATTAATAGAAAAAGATATAAAAGATTTACAAAATAAATTTAACAAAAAAGTTGTTACATATATTAGAAATTTTGAAAAATTTTATAAGGCAGAGGAATACCATCAGGATTTTTATAAAATTAAATTAGAAAGATATCTTAAATATAAAAAAGCATGTGGAAGAGAAGAATTATTAAAAAGAATCTGGAGTCAATAAACTTTATGAAGAATAATATGAATTGGAATTTCGATAACTCTTATTCAAGATTGTCCGATGCATTTAAAGAACATATTGAACCTATTACCGTAAAAAATCCTGAATTAGTCTTAATGAATAAAAATTTAGTTAAAGAATTAAACTTGGACTTTTCCAAAATTGACAAAAATGAATTAGCAGCTTTATTCACCGGTAATATTCTTCCAGAAGGGAGTAATGCTATTGCTCAAGCTTATGCTGGTCACCAATTTGGACATTTCACAATGTTAGGAGATGGAAGAGCAGTTTTAATAGGAGAGCATTTAACTAAAAATAATGAGAGATACGATATTCAATTTAAAGGTTCAGGTAAAACAGCATTTTCAAGAAATGGTGACGGCAGAGCTGCACTGGGTCCAATGTTAAGGGAATATATAATTAGCGAAGCAATGCATAATCTTAAAATTCCTTCAACGAGAAGTTTAGCAGTAGCTAAAACAGGTGAGGAAATAATGCGAGAGTCTCCATTGCAAGGTGCCATCTTAACAAGAGTAGCTTCAAGTCATATTAGAGTTGGAACTTTTCAATATGTTGCAGCACGTAATAAAAAAGATGAGTTAGAAATTTTACTAAATTATGTGATTAAAAGACATTATCTGGAACTAATAAATTCAAAAAATAAAGCTCTAGACCTTTTGAACGTACTTATAGATAAACAAATTGATCTTGTGGTTAATTGGATGCGTGTTGGTTTTATTCATGGTGTTATGAATACTGATAATATGACAATTTCTGGCGAGACAATCGACTATGGTCCATGTGCATTCATGAATACCTATGATCCAAAAACTGTTTTTAGCTCAATTGATAGGATGGGAAGGTATGCTTATTGTAATCAACCAGCTATTACAAA
>CABZPB010000032.1 GCA_902527485.1 uncultured Pelagibacteraceae bacterium | reverse complement strand
AATTAAAAATTTCGATAAGTTCGTATTTACCCTCTGTAAGTTTAAGTGGAAGCAAAAGTTCAGAAGATACAAATAAGTTAACCAATCAAAATGGAACAGATGCAACAATTTCAGATGTAGATCCAACTGTACAATCACTTACAATCACACAAACATTAATCGATTTTGGGAGGGGTGCAGAATTAAGTAAAAGTAAAATTGGTATTGAACTTGCTAAGGTAAAACTTTTAAAAAAAGAGCAAGAAATTTTATATAAATCAATTGAAGCGTATACGGGTTTAATTTCAGCAAGCGAAAAACTTAAGATTAATAGATCAAATGTTGATTTATTAGATCGTCAAGTTGAAACGGATAGAATTAGACTTGAAAGAGGCAATATATCCTTATCAGATGTTGCTCAGTCAGAGTCCTCTTTAGCAGGTGCACAAGCAAAATTAATCCAAGCTGAAAACGATTTTCTAACTAGTAAGCTAAATTATGAAAATGTGATTGGCAATATTAATGATGCAGAGGCACTAGATAAATCATCTATCGTAATAGTTAATTTGCCTAATGAACTAAATTCTGCAATAGAGATATCAAAAAAAGGTAATCCAGATTTAATTATAGCTCAACTTGAATATGAACAATCAAAAAAAGATACAACTAGCGCAAGATCCGATTTAGCTCCAACAGCAACCTTATCTTTTGATAGATCAAAAACGGAAGACCTAAGCTCTACCCTTGATGAAAAAGAACAAGATACCTTAAAGGCAACTGTGACATGGCCATTTTTTTCAGGTGGTAAGAATTATGCAAATCTGAATAAGAATAAAAGTTTAGAGACACAAAAAAATCTTCTTTTAAATAATATGATCAAAAAAAATCAAACAGATGTTGCAAGCGCCTGGTCAAATTATCAATCAAACAAAAGTCTTCTGAGTTCAGTAAGAGCCCAAGTGAATGCTGCTGAAATCGCAAATGAAGGAATTGTAGCTGAATATAATAGTGGTTCAGATAGAACTACTTTAGAAGTTATTCAGTCAAACTCTTTATTATTAAATGCCCAGATTTCATTGGCAGACTCAGAGAGAAACTACGTTCTCTCACAGTTTAATCTTCTTAAGTCTATTGGGTTGCTCAATAGCGAATATCTTAAATTAAGATAGTTATTTGCCTTTTTAGGCATAATTAAATAAATCTTGCTAATGAGAACAAAATGTGTACATTTATAAGTATGATTCGAGTGATAAAAATACTTAAAAAAGAGGCAAAAAATGACTAAAAATAACTTAAAAGTAGTTAAATCTACTAAAAATCAAGAATTGGAAAATAAAGAAAAAAATAAAGCACTAGATGCTGCGATCAGCCAGATAACTGACAACTTCGGAAAAGGTTCAGTTATGAAGCTAGGTGAGAAAAGAGCAATGGATATCGAGTCGATATCTACAGGTTCTTTAAGTTTAGATCTAGCTTTAGGAATAGGCGGATTACCCAAAGGCAGAATTGTTGAAGTTTATGGGCCAGAGTCTTCCGGAAAAACAACATTAGCATTACAAGTTGTTGCTGAGGCACAAAAGGCTGGTGGTATTTGTGCATTCGTCGATGCAGAACATGCTTTAGATCCAGTTTATGCAAAAAAATTAGGAGTAAATACTGAAGAGCTTTTAATTTCACAACCAGATGCTGGTGAACAAGCTTTAGAAATAGCCGATACACTAGTAAAATCAGGCTCTATTTCAGTTATCGTAATTGACTCTGTTGCAGCTTTAACTCCAAGAGCTGAAATTGAAGGTGAGATGGGTGATCATCACGTTGGCCTTCAATCAAGATTAATGAGTCAGGCTTTAAGAAAGTTGACAGGCTCAATTTCAAATACAAATACAATGATGATTTTCATTAACCAAATCAGAATGAAAATAGGAGTTATGTTTGGAAGTCCTGAAACAACATCAGGTGGAAATGCGTTGAAGTTTTATTCGTCTGTAAGAATGGATATTAGAAGAATTGGTGCCATCAAAGATAAAGATGAAATTATTGGTAACTCTACTAGAGTTAAAGTAGTTAAAAATAAAGTTGCACCACCATTTAAAGTTGTTGAGTTCGATTTAATGTATGGAAGAGGAATTAGTAAAATGGGTGAGTTAGTAGACCTAGGTTCTAAAGCTGATATTATTGAAAAATCAGGAGCATGGTATGCCTACAAGGGCGAGAAAATAGGACAAGGTAGAGAAAATGCTAAAGTCTATTTAGCTCAAAATTCACAAGTTGCTGCAGAAATTGAAATGGCAATTAGAGAAAAAGCAGGTGTGATTTCTAAAAAAATTGAGGGAAATCCGTTAAGTCCTGAAAAAATTGAAAAAGAGAAGAAAGTAGCAGAAAAAGAAGAGGCAGATAAAGAAGCTACTCCTCCTAAAAAGAACTAGAATTAAAGGTCATCTTTAAATTATAAAGGCGCTTATTATAAGCGCCTTTCCCCCTTATCGTTATCTAGACATAGAACAAAAAAGCTGTATTTTAAAAATATGGCGGACAAATCATTAAATGAAATAAGAAGTACTTTTCTTAAATACTTCGAGAAAAACGATCATAAGATTGTTGAGTCTAGTAATCTAGTGCCAAATAATGATCCAACTTTGATGTTTGCCAATTCAGGAATGGTTCAATTTAAAAATGTTTTTACTGGTTTAGAAAAAAGAGATTATCAAAGGGCAACCACATCACAAAAATGTGTAAGAGCGGGTGGTAAACATAATGATTTAGAAAATGTAGGTTATACACCAAGACACCATACTTTTTTTGAAATGTTAGGAAACTTTTCTTTTGGAGATTATTTTAAGGAAAGAGGTATTGAACTTGCATGGAATTTAATCACTAAAGATTTTGGTTTAGATAAAAACAGAATTTATGTAACCGTTTTTCATGAGGATGATGAGGCCTTCAATTTTTGGAAGAAAATTGCGGGTTTTAACGATGATAGAATAATTAGAATTTCAACATCAGATAACTTTTGGTCAATGGGTGAAACTGGGCCTTGTGGACCTTGTTCAGAAATATTTTATGATCATGGCGACCATTTAAAAGGCGGTTTGCCAGGAACGAAAGATCAAGACGGAGATCGTTTTATTGAAATTTGGAACCTAGTTTTTATGCAGTATGAGCAAGTCTCAAAAGATAAAAGAATAGATTTACCAAAACCATCTGTTGATACAGGAATGGGATTAGAGAGAATTGCAGCTCTTTTACAAGGCACACATGATAACTATCAAACGGATCACTTTAAGAAACTAATAAGCTCAATATCTGAGGTAACTAAAGTCAATCAAGAAGACAAAAATATATCTAGTTTTAGAGTAATTGCCGATCATTTAAGAGCAAGCTCATTTCTTTTGGCTGAAGGTGTTTTACCTTCAAATGAAGGCCGCGGATATGTTCTTAGAAGAATTATGAGAAGGGGAATGAGACATTCTCATTTGTTAGGATCTAAAGAACCAATCTTTTATAAAATTTTCGACATTTTAAAAAAAGAGATGTTAGGAAATTATCCGGAGCTTGAGCGGTCTCAATCTTTAATTAAAGAAACGTTAAGGATGGAAGAAGAAAAATTTTTAGTTTTACTTGATAGAGGTATTAAAATTTTAAATGATGAAATTGCGAAAATAGATAAAGTTTTACCTGGTGATGTAGCATTCAAATTATATGACACCTATGGTTTTCCATTAGATCTTACAGAAGACATCTTAAAGAATAAATCATTGAAAGTTGATCATCAGAAATTTGATGAATTGATGAAAAAAAGCAAACAACTTGCAAAAAAGAACTGGAAAGGTTCTGGAGATAGTTCTGAGGAAGCAATATGGTTTTCAATTAAAGATAAAGCTGGTTCAACAGAATTTCTAGGTTACGAGTCTAATCAGTCTGAAGGTATCGTATTAAATTTAATTAAAGATAATAAAGAAGTAAAATCTTTATCTGGTGGTGAAGAAGGGATGATCATTACTAATCAAACTCCTTTTTACGGTGAGTCAGGAGGACAAATCGGAGATAAAGGAACAATCATTTCTGGTAATTCTATTTTTGAAGTAGAGGACACACAAAAAAAACTTGGAGACTTATTTGTTCATTATGGATCTTTGAAAACCGGAGAAATAAAGATTAACGATGTAATTGAAATGAAAATAGATGTGGAAAGAAGAAATAATTTAAAGGCGTACCATTCTGCTACTCACTTACTCCACGAGTCACTAAGAAGAACCTTGGGTAAACATGTTATGCAAAAAGGATCATTAGTTGCGCCAGATAGACTAAGGTTTGACTTTAGTCATATGAAACCAATTACCAATGAAGAGTTGGAGACTATTGATAAGTTGGTTAATGAATATGTCTCAAATAGTTCTGAAGTAACTACAAGAATTATGACACCAAAGGCTGCTATCGAGAAAGGAGCACTAGCTTTTTTTGGAGAAAAATATGGAGAAGAAGTTCGTGTGGTATCTATGGGTAAGGAAAAAGAAGCATATTTCTCAACTGAGTTGTGTGGAGGAACACATGTTAAAAATACTGGTGATATTGGAAAATTTAAAACCGTAAGCCAATCATCTATTGCTGCGGGTGTGAGGAGAGTTGAAGCGCTGAGAGATAAACAACTTGAGGATTTTATTAGGAATAAAGAAAAGTTATCAACTTTATCTACTCAAAAAGATGAAGAAACTATTAAAGACTTATCGTCTCAAATTATAAAACTTGGAGGTAAACCAAATGTTGATAACAAAGATTTAAAAGAAATAATAAAAAATCTTTCAAGACAACTTGAACAGCTCAACGTTAGTTCGGTTCTTCAAGATAAAACAAAAAACATTATTAAAGATGATAAGATAAATAATATAAAAGTTAGATTTCAAAAAGTACAAGATTTGCCTCCGAAAGATTTAAGAAAATTAGTTGATAATGGTAAAAAAGAATTAAGTGACGGTATTGTAGTTGTTTTTGCAAGTAGTGAAGATAAGGTCGGTTTGGCAGTTGGTATCACCGATAAATTGCTCGACAAATATGATGCAGTAAAATTTGCAAAATTAGGATCAGAAACAATTGGTGGAAAAGGTGGTGGTGGTAGAAAAGATTTCGCTCAGGCAGGGGGTCAAGATAAGAGTAAAATTGATGAAGCTTTTGAAAAAATTAAGTCCTTAATTTAATTTCTTTTTTAAATTTTTATCAATTTCATCTAGAAATTGATTTGTTGTTAAGTACTTGCTCGACGGTCCAATTAATATAGCTAGATCTTTTGTCATTGAGCCACTTTCAACACATCCAATGCAAACTTGCTCAATAGTATTGGCAAACTTAATAAGTTCATTATTTTCATCTAATTTACCTCGATGTGCCAGGCCTCTTGTCCAGGCAAAAATTGAGGCTATAGGGTTGGTTGATGTCTCTTTTCCTTGTTGGTGCATTCTATAGTGTCTTGTAACGGTCCCATGAGCAGCTTCAGCTTCCATTATTTTACCATCCGGAGTTAAAAGAGTACTTGTCATTAAACCTAATGATCCATAGCCTTGTGCCATGGTATCAGACTGAACATCACCATCATAATTTTTACATGCCCAAATATATTTACCACTCCATTTCATCGCACAAGCAACCATGTCATCAATTAATCTATGTTCATAAGTTATTTTTTCTTTTTCAAATTTATCTTTGAATTCTTTGTTAAAGACTGCCTCAAATATGTCTTTAAATCTTCCATCATATTTTTTAAGAATAGTATTCTTTGTTGAAAGGTAAACCGGCCATTTTTTTATTAATCCATAATTAAAACAGGACCTTGCAAAATCCTCAATTGACTTATCTAAGTTATACATTGAAAGCGCAACTCCTGGTCCAGTAAAATTAAATACCTCATATTTTATCTCATCATTACCATCTTCAGATGTCCATTTAACTTCCATCTTACCTTTGCCTGGAACTTTAAAATCAGTTGCTCTGTATTGATCTCCAAAAGCATGTCTACCAATTACTACTGGATCCGACCATGAAGGCACTAATTTTGGAATATTAGAACAAATAATTGGCTCTCTAAAAACAGTTCCACCAATAATATTTCTTATTGTTCCGTTTGGCGATCTCCACATTTTTTTTAAATTAAATTCATCAACTCGTGCTTCATCAGGTGTAATTGTTGCACATTTAATACCTACACCAATTTTCTTGATTGCATTAGCAGAATCAATTGTAATCTGATCATCAGAATCATCCCTGCTTTTCATGCCTAAATCGTAGTAATCAATGCCGATATCAAGATAAGGAAGGATTAATTTTTTTTTGATAAATTCCCAGATTATTCTGGTCATTTCATCCCCATCTAACTCTACTATTGGGTTTTTTACAGTAATTTTGCTCACTTTAATTATATCTTAATAATTGAATTTCGTAATTTTATATACATATTAATGAAAAATTATCAAATAGAAGAA
>CABZPB010000031.1 GCA_902527485.1 uncultured Pelagibacteraceae bacterium | reverse complement strand
TGCCATCTCATTTTCATGAGAGTTCTATAAACTTCATCACATACGGTTGCCGTAGTTGCTGCAGCGTATTGAGGATAAAGTGGAAGAATTACCAAATTCTCACATCCCATTTCATGAAGAGTTACAATTTTACTTTTAATACTAGGATTCCCATATCTCATAGCATAATCTATTATTAAGTTTTTTTTGGACATCAAATTTGAGAGTTTCTCTGCTTGTTTTTGAGTATAGTGCAAAAGAGGAGAAATATTTTTCTCTTTCATCCAGATTTCTTTGTAAGCCTTTGCTGTTTTAGACGGACGAAAAGTTAATATAAAAACATTTAATATAATTTGCCAAATTACAGGGTTAACCTCGATTACTCTTCTATCTGATAAAAATTCTCTTAGATACTTTCTTATATCAAGCCACTTTGTCGAGTCCGGAGTTCCAAGATTAACTATTAAAACTCCAGTTTTTCCAAAATTAACGGGTGGGTGTTTAGATTTGCTTTCCATTAATAGTCCTTCACAGTTTTTACTAAATAATCCATCATATTGAGGTCTGTTTCTGGAAGAACCCCATGTCCTAGATTAAATATATATGGATGATCTTTAAATATATCTAAATATTTCATTGTTTGTTTTTTTATGTTTTCTTTGCTAGAAAGTAAAACCTTCGGATCCATTCCGCCCTGAACAGGAATTTTAATTTCTTTACTAATTTTCACGGGATCAACTTCATAATCAATACAAATTGTATCTGGTTTAATAGTTTCACAATAATTTTTATAATTTCTGATACCTCTTGGAAAACAAATTACAGGTATTCTTAAAGTTTTAATATAATTGACTAAACTTAAAGTAGGATCGTAAACGTAATATGATAAATCTTTTTCTTTCAATAAACCAGCCCAACTATCAAAAATCTGAATTATTTGGGCACCACTGTTAATTTGATTTTTAATGTGTATTTTTAAAAATTTATCTAAAATTTTAAGAACTTTATCAATGAGATATTTGTTTTCAAAAAAATTACTATTTAAACTTAATTTTGGAGATTTTTTATTTATCATATACACCAATAAAGTCCAAGGTGCTCCAACGAAACCTATGGTAGCTTTATTTTTAGTAAGCTGAGAATTTCTAACTAATTCAATTGACTCGTAAACAGGAGAAAGTTTTTCAACGAAATCAGTTTCTTCAATCCTTAAAATTTTTTCTAATTCTAAGTTACCAAGAATCGGACCTAAATTTTTTTTAAACTCAACACTTTGGTCTAAACCATATGGTAACATTAAAATATCAGAGAAGATTATTGCAGCATCGAAATCGAATCTTTTTATAGGTTGTAAAGTAATTTCACTTGATAATTTTTTATTGAGACATAATTTAATAAAGTCAGGATTTTTTTTTCTTATATCCCTGAATTCCGGTAAATATCTTCCTGCTTGCCTCATTATCCAGATAGGATTGATATTACTTTTTTTACTTATTATTACTTCTTCAATTGGAGACATATTAATAATTAAATACAATTAATTGTAATGTTAGTATATCTTGTGAATAATGATGATTAAACTTATTGAACATTTTATAAACAGTTTGTTAACATTTAAGGTTTAATTTTAAATAATTATATACGTAAAATTGAAGCTTATTAACTAAATACACTAAATGGATATTACAGATCTTAACATGTCTAAAATTGTTAATAAAAGTATAGTTTTACAGAACTAATTTAAAAATACGAAAAATATTCAATATGATAAAAGTATTACAAATTTATACATATATTATACATGAGTAATTTATATCAAATTTATCTTATTTCAGATGCAACCGGTGAAACTCTCGATCGTATTTTTATAGCCATTAAAGCGCAATTTAAAAATATAAATTATAAGATTCACACTTATTCTTTTACCAGAACAGAAAACCAAATTCTAAAAATTTTGGAAAATGTAGAAAAAGAAAAAAATCCCATAATTTTATACTCAATTGTTGATAGTAACTTAGCCAAATGTCTTGCAAGAAACAGTGATACAAAAAAAATTCCATGTTTTGGAGTTTTGGGTGATTTAATATTAAGTTTCTCAAAACTTTTAAACCAAAAGGCATCTCATCAACCAAGCGGCCAATACGCTTTAGATGAAGAATATTATAAAAGAATAGAAGCAATTCAATTCACAATGAATCATGATGATGGAAATCTTGTTAAGGAAATTAGAAGATCTGATATAATTTTGCTAGGGGTTAGTAGAACAAGTAAAACTCCAACCGCTATTTTTTTAGCAAACAAAGGCCTTAAGACATCCAACATACCTTTAATTACTGAAAACTCTATTCCAGAAATCTTAAAACAAAATCCAAAAGCATCATGTGTTGTTGGGCTAAATACCGAACCAGAGAGGTTAGTTGAAATAAGAAAAAACAGGATGAACTCTCTTAAAGAAAATACTAACAAATTATACACTGATCTAGAACAGATAAAAAAGGAGGTGAATATGGCGAAGAACACCTTTAAAAAATATAAGTGGCCATCAATTGATGTAACAAGGAAATCTGTAGAAGAAACAGCTGCTTCGATAATTAAAATATACGAAATCTATAAAGAAAATGCCTAATATTATTCTAGCTTCTAAAAGCAAGGTTAGAAAAAAGATTTTGGATGAAAATAATATTTTAAATGAGGTTAGGCCATCAAATGTCGATGAAGATATTGTGAAATTAAGTTTACTGAAAGAAAAAGCTTCACCAGAGATGATATCTAAAAATTTAGCTGAGTTAAAAGCAAACAAGGTAAGCAGCAAATATGCTGATAATTTGGTTTTGGGTGCTGACAGTGTTATTGATTTTGACGGAGAGCTTATATCAAAACCTAGAGATAGAAAAGAAGCTCTAGAAATTTTAAAAAAACTTAATGGTAAAAAACATCATTTAATAAGTTCAGTATGTATCTCTAAAAACGGATCTATGGTATGGAACTATACTGATAAAGCGTTACTCACAATGAAAAAAATGACAGAGAAAGAACTAAAAAAATATTTAGTAAAAATTTCGGATGAGGCGTTATATGCTTATAATGTTTATCAAATAGAAGGTGAGGGAAGAGATTTATTTTCAAGTATCGACGGAAATGAAAATACGATAATGGGGCTTCCAATTGAAAAAATTAAAAAATATTTAGATAACTATAAATGAAAAAATATCTTGTAATTGGAAATCCTATTGGGCATTCACTATCACCCAAATTACATAATTATTGGTTTGAGAAAAATAATATTAATGCAAATTATGATAGAAAAAAAATAGATAAAAGCGATATCCAAGAAATTATTTCTGAAATTAGGGAGGATAAATTAGATGGAATAAATGTTACTGTTCCTTTTAAAAGTGATGTCATTCCTTTTTTGGATATGCTAAGTAAAGAGTCTCAAATTACGCAATCTGTTAATACTATATACAAACAAGATAAAAAACTTATCGGTCATAACACTGATATAAAAGGTTTTGAATTGAGTTTAAAGGAATCCCAATTTAATTTAGAAAATAAAACGATATTTATATTGGGAGCTGGAGGCGTTGTACCTTCTATAATTTATGCTTTAGAAAAACTAGGTACCTCTAAAATTATAGTTAGCAACAGAACTAAGCAAAAAACTGAAAACTTAAAAAAAAATTTTTCAAATATCAGCGTAGTTGACTGGGGAGATCAACCTGAATTTGATATGATTATTAATGCCACCAGCCTAGGCTTAAATAAAGAAGATAACATTGGTTTGAACTTCAAAAACATGAATAAAACAAAACTATTCTATGATGTTATCTACAATCCAAAAGAGACTAATTTTTTAAAAACTGGAAAAAATTTAGGCTGTCAGGTTTCTAATGGTAAAATGATGTTTATTTATCAGGCTTTAGAGGCGTTTAAATTATGGCACGAGATTGAACCAGAAATTAACGAAGAATTAAAGAAATTATTAGATTTATGAGAAGAATAGGTATTTTAGGAGATATAGGTTCTGGCAAAACTTACATAGCTAAATGTTTTGGGTTTCCTGTATTTAACGCTGATTTAGAAGTTGCTAAAATTTATAAATATAACAGAAAAGTTTTTCAAAAATTAAAAAAAGAACTTCCAAATTATTTTGATTCTTTTCCCGTAAAAAAAAAAGAAATTATTAATGCAATTTTATCTAATAGGAAAAATTTAAAAAGAATTATTAAGATTGTTCATCGTGAAGTTAGAAAAAAAATGAATGATTTTTTAAGAAAGAACAAACATAAAAAACTTGTTGTATTAGATATTCCTCTTTTATTGGAAAACAAGATTAATAAAAAAAAAGATATATTAATTTTTGTTGAGTCTAAGAAACCAGAAATTTTAAAAAGACTAAAAAAACGAAAAAATTTTAATATGAAAATACTTTATAATTTTAAAAGGTTGCAACTGCCGCTTGCTTTTAAAAAGAAAAAATCTCAATTTATAATTAAGAACAATTTTAAAAAAAATTATGTTAAAGTTAAAGTAAAGGAAATAGTAAAAAATTTATCATGAAAGAAATTGTTTTAGACACAGAAACAACCGGTCTTTCAGTCAAAGAGGGGCATAGAATTGTAGAAATTGGATGTGTTGAGTTAGATAATTTAATACCAACAAAAAAAAAATTTCATTGTTATTTAAATCCTGAGAGAAAAGTATCTGATAAAGCTTTCAAAGTGCATGGATATTCAGATAGTTTTTTATTAGACAAAAAGAAATTTAGGGAAATAGTGGATGACTTTCTAAAGTTTATAAAAGATAAAAGATTAATAATACATAATGCTGAATTTGATTTATCTCATTTAAATAATGAACTAAAGATCATCGGAAAAAACAAAATTGATAATGAAGTAGTAGACACGGTATTACTAGCCAGAAATAAATTTCCAGGCTCCCAAATTAGTTTGGATGCTTTATGCAAAAGATATAGGATAGATAATTCCAAAAGGGTCCAACATACTGCACTTGTCGACTGTGATTTATTAGCTAAGGTTTATGTAAACCTGGTAGATCAAAAAGAACCAATGTTAGACTTTAAAAATATAGAAAGAGATATTTCAAAGTTAAATATTGGAAAAGTCAGCTATTCTACTAAAATTGTTAAACCATCTTTAGAGGAGCTAAAAAATCATCAAACTTATCTTAAAACTTCTCTTAAAAAAAACTTTTATTAATTAAATCTTTCTAAATAAAGTTTAGTAAAATCAATTTTCTTTTCTAATTTGATATTAGGATATCCAGAATTATGCATCATATTTAAAAATGACTTTTTTAAATCTGGATAAACTGAATTAGGTACATCACACAGAACAATTTTTTCTAGATCTTTTTTCTCTTTAATGGACTCATCAATTTTTACTGCTGTCGCGTAAACAATCTCAAAATGAGATTTTTTTAGTTGAGTGTCCTTGTGTTGAAATTTTAATGTTATATTTACTTCGATCATTTTATTTTTAAGAGCTATTGATTTGATATCAATATCTAATTGATATTTACCCATATTATTTCCTGCAGATATATAAGTTTCAACATCCGGTGTTTCACTAGACATGTCTTTTATGTATTTTGCTAAAATTTTAAATTTTTCTGTCATTGTCATCTTCTATATCTTCAAATTCTCCCTCTATAAAATCTCGCTTTTTCATCTCTTTATTTTTAAATTTTTTGTTAAATTTTCCCAATATTAACTTCCGTGTTATTGGGATGATTAAGAGAAAACCAATTAAGTCAGTTGCAAATCCTGGTATAATTAACAGAACAGCTGCAAATGCTATTGCAGCACCAGAAATTAATTCACTTGCTGGAATTTGATTTCTAACTATCTGCATCATTCCAGATCTAAGAGTATTAATTCCCTCGTATCTGGCATAATATACACCTACAACCGCTGTAAAAAATACAAGGAATATGGTGCTCAACGCACCTATTTGAGACCCAATCTTTATAAAAAGGTAAATTTCTATAGTTGGGATTAAAATAACAGCTAAAAGTACTGTGTTCATTTGTCTTTAATGTAATTGTTAGTTGAAATTAATCAACATAGTAATTAAGTTTAAGTTATGGAATATGGATTTGGATATATTGATGTCATTCTATTAGCAATGATAGCAGGCTTCATTTTTTTAAGGTTAAGAGGAATTCTCGGAAAAAGAACAGGTTTTGAAGGAAAAGTTAATCCCCAGTTTGAGGAGATTTTAAAAAACATAAATCCTGAAATGAAAATAAATAAAAAAGCTAATTTTGATGACAAAGCAAAAAAAGATTTCTTAAAGGGGGCTCAAATAGCGTATGAGACCATCATTACAGACTTTGGTGACAGCGACAATAAATTAACCACAAGCAAACCTTTATTAAGTAATAAAATTTTTGATCAATTCAATATTGCACTCAAAGAGAGAAGCAAAAGGGGCCATCAAGCTGAAATCACTTTTATTGGTGTAAATTCAGCAAATATTAAAGAGCACAAGTATTTAGGAAAAATTTTACAGGTAACTGTTGAATTTGTAGCTGAGGTAATAACTTGCATTAAAGATAAAGATAAAAAAATAGTATCTGGAGATCCAGAAAAAATTAAGAAGATTTACGATACCTGGGTATTTTCAAGAGACACAAGTACAAATAATCCAAATTGGCAGTTAGTTGATACTCTCACCTAATT
>CABZPB010000030.1 GCA_902527485.1 uncultured Pelagibacteraceae bacterium | reverse complement strand
TGGAGATATGATTATTAATGTTATGAAGGGCAAAAAATTAACTAATATGAGAACACAAGGCACAGATGAAAATGTCGTTCTAACACCAGTAAGAAAAATGTCCATTGCAGAGCAATTAAGCATGTTAAATACTGATGAGGCTTTAGAAATCACTCCAGACTCTTGTAGATTGAGAAAAGCCATTCTCGATCCGCACGAAAGAAAGAGAAGTGAAAAATCAGGCGCTGCAGCCTAATCGAAAATTTTATCAACTAAATATAGGCCTAAAGCAACACAAGGACCAATTCCAAAAGCAAATAATAAAGTTCCTACACCCACAGTTCCACCTAAGTACCATCCAATACTAACAACAGAGATCTCTAAGAATGCTCTCACTGCAGCAACTGGTAAACTTGTTTTTTTTTGGAGACCAATCATCAAACCATCTCTTGGTCCAGCTCCAAGATTAGATACTAAATAAATACCTCCACCAATCCCAACGATTATTACTGAAATTATTGCCAGAATTAATTGATAAAAGTAATTAGATGGGGTTGGAACAAATTTTATACAAAGATCAATCATCAATGCAATAATGATTGCATTAAGTATTGTTCCCATCCCTGGTTTTTGACCAAGCGGTATCCACAAAATTAAAACTGCAAAACTAATCAAAAATGTTATTGTTCCTATACTCAAGTTAACATTTAAAGAGATACCTTGAGCTAAAACACTCCATGGAGAAGCACCAGTAAAAGACACAATTAATAGACCTTCTCCAAGACCAAATAACATCAAGCCAAAACATAAAAAAAAGAACGTAGAGAATTTTGGTTTAAATTTATAAGGCTTATCTGAGCTCCAATTGACCCTTGGTATTTTCTTAATTTTTAAAAACATTTTAATAAATTATTTCTATTGTTAATAAAGTCTATTAAACTAGTTGTTAAATGAAAAAAATTATAGTCATTTTATTTCTTTTTGTTTATCCAACAAATTCAATCGCTCATATTGGACATTACATTAAATACAACAAAATTGAGATGGAGATTTTTCGAAATGGTGAGCTTATTGGCTATAATCATTATTTTTTTAATAGAAATGGATCAGAAACTATTGTTACTAATCAAATTAAATTTGCAGTTAAACTTTTGGGAGCAACCGTTTTCCAAGTTGAAGGTTATAGTGAAGAAAAATATTTCAAAGATCAATTAGTTTCTTATAATTCTAAAACTTTACAAAATGACAAAAAGAAGTTTGTTAATTTAACATTTGACCAAAAAAATAAAAAATTTGATATCAAAGGCTCTTCATATAGTGGGGAAGCCTCGGCTGATAACGTGATTGGAAATTGGTGGAATCACAAAATTTTACAAGCAGGTTCTCAAATAAGTCCTATCTCAGGGAGTATTAAGGATCAAGTGGTAACTTTTTTAGGTAAAGAAAAAATAGATCTTTATGGAAAAGTTTATGAAGTTGATCATTTTACACTGAAGTCTAAAGACATGAGTATACCGAAAGATAAAAGATTAGATTTTGACATTTGGTATGATCGTAAAAATTTAATGATATTAAAAGTATCCTATTCAAGAATGGGTAACTGGGAATATAAGTTAAAGGATTTTAATTAATTACTCTTGAGATTTTTTTAAATAAATCATGTGCACTTATCCATCCTGACTCTAATCTAGGTCCTACAAACCAATCGGCACAAATACCTAACCTTCTCCTAGGATCCCAATAACTTTTAATTTTAAATGGTCTGGAATTTGAAGAGAATCGCCAACCGTGATTGAGTGAATAATAAATTTTTGTTTTTTTGATATTTGAAAGTTTAAAAAATTTATCGATCATAATTTGTGAATTTTCTTTTTTGTTATTCTTGTTTTTATTAATCTTTTTATTTGCCCATTTAAATGTACTTTGTAGAGTCCATAAATCATATTTTGATTTAAATCTTTTTTTTGAGTTTTCATTTCCTGCCCAACCAAGAATTGGATCATCAAAAAGATAGCTACTATTTGAATTCTTGTTTTTTTTTATTGCAATCATAGTAGTAATATTTGCATCCATTTTTATTGATTTTCTTAAAAAAGAGTTATTAATAAATTTCTTAGAAAGTTTTTTTAATTGTGGAAAAGGACAAGTCAAAATTAAGTTTTTAAAGGATCTTAATTTTCCATTGTCAAATAACAAATACCAGAGTTTATTTTTATAATAGATTTTTTTTAATTCACTCTGATAGTTACAATTAATTTTCTTAAGCAAATGTTTGCTAATATCATTATTTCCGTTTTTACCAATTACTTTTAAATGTTTTTTATCCTCTTTTTTTTTTGAATTAAGAAAAATATGTTTGCCTCTCCATACTTTTAAAATTCTTTTTTTTATTAAATCTTTAGTAAATTTTTTAAATTCCTTAGTTTTTGGTGAAATATACTGGGTACCATGATCAAAACCTGTTTTGCCTTTTATTCTTTTAAAAGATGCGCGACCCCCAGGACCTCTTGCTTTATCAAACAAAATTACTGAATATTTTTTATTAAGAAGATTTGCAATTGTGGATCCAGATATTCCAGAACCAATTATACAAAATTCACTCATTTACCAGCAACAACCATTCCTTCTATTAACATGGTTGGTGAGTTGGTTGCATATTTGAACTCCAAATCATTTGCTAAGGTAATATTTTGAAACATGTCTTTAAAATTACCTGCTATAGTAATTTCATTTATTGGATATTTAAACTCACCATTTTCAATTAAAAACCCAGTTGCTCCAACTGAATAATCTCCTGTCACAATATTACTTCCATGTCCTATAGTTTCTGTAATATAAAGACTTTTTGAATTTGAATTCAGTAAATCTTTAAAACTAATATTTCCATTTTCAAAATAAAGATTACTTGTTCCTCCACATCTTCCATTAGATTTAAGATTTAATTTTTTTCCATTGTAAGTATCAATCAGATAATGTTGCAAAATTCCTTGATCCACTAATTTAAGTGTGTCGGTTTTTACCCCTTCACTATCAAAATTTCTTGAGCCTAATCCTTTGAGCATGTCAGGTTTGTCAATTACATTAATTTTATCTGAGAATATTTTTTGATTAACTTTATCTTTTAAAAAAGAAGTTCCTCTTGATATTGCTGATGAGGAAATAGCGCTTGCAAGAGTATTTAACACTCCCTTTGCTATTCTTTTATCAAAAATTATAGCAATTTCCTCACTCCCAATTTTTTTTGGACTTAATTTTCTAATAGTTTGATTAGCAGCAATTTTACCTAATTCATCTGCATCATCTAGATCTTTAAGAAAACATTTATTAGAATATTCATAATCTCTTTCCATGCTTTCTTCATCTTTTGCAACTGTTACAGTTGATGCTGTAAATGAAGATGTTTTGTAACCATCGCAAAAACCTTCGCTATTAGCTAAAACAAAATTAGATTTATTTTGAGTAAAACTAGACTCAGTATTAACAATTTTTTTATCGTTAGAAGCTGCAGCCTCTAATTTTTTTAGATAATCTATTTTTTGATCATTTTCTATATGAGTTTCATCATAAATATTTAGGTCTTTCACTTCTTTTGCAAATAAATCTCTGTCCGGTAAAGAATTAAATTCATCCTCAGGTGTATTTTTTGTAGTCTCAATACATTTTTCAATCAAAATATTTAAATTGTCATTAAGAAAATTAGAGGAAGATATTGACGATTTTTTTTTACCAATATACGTAGTGATACTTAGGCCTAGATCATCTGATCTATTAGACTCATCTAATTTTTTATTTCTAAAATTTACAGTTTCAGAAATCGAATTCTTTACAATTACACTTGAGTCTGTTGCACCTAATTTCTTTGCTAAACCTAAACAATATGATGCTTTTGTTTCTAAAAATTCTTGATCTTTAACCATTTAAAGTTTCGTACCACCCACAGTCATCTTATTTATTAATATAGATGGCTGCGCTACACCTACGGGGACACCCTGTCCAGCTTTACCACATGTTCCAATTCCAGGGTCCATCATCATATCATTGCCTACCATAGAAACTTCTTTTAAAATTGAAGGACCATCTCCAATTAATGTTGCACCCTTAATTGGTGATCCAATTTTGCCATTAACAATTTCATAAGCTTCAGTGCAATTAAATACAAATTTTCCAGATGTAATATCAACTTGTCCACCACCAAAACTTACTGCGAAAATACCTTTGTCGACTGCCTTAATCATTTCTTCTTGGGTTTGCTTACCGCTTAGCATCATCGTATTTCTCATTCTTGGTAGAACTATATGTCTATAGTTTTCTCTTCTTCCGCTACCAGTAGATTTTGTTTTCATCAAACGTGCATTGAGCCTGTCTTGCATAAAATTTTTTAAAATTCCATTTTCAATTAAAACAGTTTTTTCTGTTGGTGTTCCCTCATCGTCAATTGTAAGACTGCCTCTTCTATTATCAATGGTACCGTCGTCAATAATTGTAACTCCTTCACTTGCAACTTTTTGGCCCATCAGATTGTGAAATGCTGAAGTTTTCTTTCTATTGAAGTCTCCCTCTAAACCATGACCAACAGCCTCATGAATTAATATTGCTGGCCACCCAGGTCCGAGTACAACCTTCATCTCACCTGCTGGCGCGGGTTTACTCTCTAAATTTACTGATGCTATCCTTAAAGCTTCGTCACAAACACTTTTCCAATTTTCATCTTTTAAATATGAGTCGTAAGATTGTCTTCCACCAACACCGTATACACCTGTTTCTTTTCTGCCATCTTTCTCCACCATAACTGACACATTAAATCTTACTAAAGGACGGACATCTGACAAAGTCTCTCCACCAGATCTAATTATTTCTACAGACTTTTGCTCTCCCAAAAAATTAGCTGTAACTTGTTTAACTTTATCACCTTTAGATCGTAAATAATCATTTACATTGTTCAATATTTTAATTTTTTCATTAAGAGATTTTTGCTCAATAGGATTAATATTGTCATAATACTTTTTATTTGATTTAGGAATTTCATGATTGTAAGTACCTTTGAAAGATTTTAAAGTTGACTTTAAATTTTCTGAAGATTGTTTTAAAGAGTTCTTAGAAATCTCATTAGAATGAGAATAAGCGACCACTTCATCAGATATAGCTCTAAAACCAAATCCTAAATCTGAATTATAACTGGAATTTTTAATTTTGTTATCATCTAATAATATCGACTCAGATTTTGAATTTTCCAGATACAATTCGCCATCATCACATTTTTGCAAAGTGTCAGAAATAATACTTTCAGCCTCTTTTCTAGATACGTCAGATTTTTCAAAGAAATTACTCATAAAAGACATTTAATAGATTGTTTCATAAAATTTTCAACTAGAGTATTTTACGCATGTACATATCTGAGACAAATTAGTAATAAATTCACTTATTATGAAAGTTTATTTTAATAATTCTTGTAAAATTTGTAAGGCCGAAATTGATCTTTATAAAAAAGAAAAAATAGATGAAATCGATTGGGTTGATATTACAGATAATGAGTTGGCTGAAAAGGAAACTTCTAAAGACAGTAAACAACTTTTAAGAAGGCTTCATATTAAAGATGGTGAGAAAATTTTAGGAGGTGCAGAGGCATTTTTATTATTATGGAAAAAAATGCCCAAATATAAATTTCTCTATAAATTTTTTAAATTACCAATCATCTTTAATATATTTTCAGTTGCATATGAAATAGTAGCCTTTTTTCTTTACTTAAAAAATAAAAAGCAACTAAAAAAATCTAACTTGTGAAAAATAATAAAAATTTACTTAATAAAGACATGGAGGATACAAACATTACTAAGACTATTGAGTACATTAGTAATATAATTTTATTTTTTTTTCTTCTTAATCTAACAAAATCCTTATCATCCAAATCAGAAATATCTCTCTCGCCGACTACCGGATAATCATAAGTAAATCGCCACGTGCTTTCACCAAGTCTTGGGTCTAAATTGTTATAATATGTGATCCACGCAATAATGTATCTGAAAATTAAATATAAAATTATTAAAAAGGCAGATCCTAAAATCATATAATATAATATCTAATTAAGTATAAATGTTTAATTATTATTTTTGGCTCTTTTCCTTGCAATGAGTTGTGTTAAAGAGTCCACCATAGCGTCTGAAGCCTTAAAGATATCCACATTTCTAAACTCATGAGAAAGATTTTTTTCTGGATTTGTTTTATCCTCAATAACAATTCCTTCATCTGGAGAATTATTTTTGATATAAATCAGTAATAACCACTCATCGTCAGATGACTCATCCCATTTAATAAAAACCTCTCCAGTTTCAAATCGTCTATCTATACATCGAAAAATAGACATGTCTCGGGTAATATGTCTTTTATTAAGTTGAAATACTAAACTACTTGCACTTCTATAAAAGCTCTCAAGTGCAAATTCAACTTTTTGTCTTGCTATTGTAAATTCTTTTTCTTTTTCTAATAAGGTTTCTCTGTCTTCGTCACCTTGAAGTTTAACACCTAGCGCCTCAACTCTTTCTTTAATTTTTTGATCTCTGAGTAATCTGTATTTTTCTTTTAGTTTGTCGATTCTGTCTTGTAGTCCAGAATAATCTTCTCTTTTTTCTTTTAGGGAAATTTTCTCAAGTTTTACTAGTTCTTTGACTTCTCTTATTCTGAATTTTTCAATTTGTTTATCTAATCTTAATTGTTTTAAAAATTGTTTTTGCTTTTCTGCTTGTTCGATTCTTAAAAGTGCTTGTTCTTTTCTTAAAAAT
>CABZPB010000029.1 GCA_902527485.1 uncultured Pelagibacteraceae bacterium | reverse complement strand
TTATCTCTCTCTTGTTTTTTCTTATCTAGTAAATCTTCTTGATTTACAGCATCTGGCATTTCTGCAACTCCAAAAAGATTTGAATTTTCAAGAATATTTTCCTCTGATAAATTTAACTCAGAGATTATTCTGTCAATTAAATCATTTTTTCTTTTTTTTAATCCCTCAACCGTTGCACCTGAACTTGCTTTTCTTTCTCTAATCTGAATTGATTGCTCTTGTACTTCGTTTAATTGTGATCTTAAATTTTCTATTCTTTCATCAGTTAAATTAATAATCTCTTCATTTTCATTTTTTTCTTTTTCAGAAATTCTTAAACCCTCAGTTATTTGACCCTTTTTTTCAGCCTGTAACTTTGGTTGATTATCTAATTTACTTAACTGATCACTCAATTTTTCTCTTCTATCAGTAAGTTGAGAAACCATTTTTTCAGAATTTAATAATAGGTTTTTCCAACTTTCTATCTCTTTATCTATTACTTTTATTCTCTCATTCCTTTTTACAGACTCTTTTTTAATATTTTCATTTTTACTGTAACTCCCAGCGTATGATTCAATTAAAAGGTTGCAATTGTCTAGTGCTGATATAGCTTCTTGATTTTTTTGAGAATTAATAAGTTCTTTAACTTTATTAATTTCAATTTGTAATTTTTCTTTAGAGTTGCTTAAATCATTATCAGACTGTTTTTCAGTTTCGTAATATTTTGAGTCAATTTCTATCAACTCACCCTTTTCTTCCTTTAACCTTTTTTCATTTGAATTCGCATCAATTACTATTCCTTTTTCTCTACTAATATCTTCTTCAAATATTTGAAGTGTTTTTTTTATATTTTCAATTTCATCTTGTATCCTAGTATTTTTTTCGTCCAGGCTTTGTAGCTCAAGATTAAGCCTTTGTATTTTTGATAAATTTTCAATATTTTTTTCTCTTAATGGTGAAACTTTTTCAGTTTCGGACTTTATTAAATTTTCAAGATCTGAGATCTTATTATTAAAGTCTGTAACCTCAGTCTCAGCTTCAACATTAATTTCATTTTCTACTCTTATCTCTTTATCAATTTCTAATAATTTTAAATAATATAAGCCTGCCTCTATTTTTTTAATGTCCTCAGACATATTCCTATATCTAGTAGCCTCCTCAGCTTGTTTTTGGAGATTAACTAGTTGTTTTTCTTGTTGACGTCTTAATTCATCTGCTCTTTTAAGATTATTTTCAGCAGCATTTAATCTTAACTCTGCCTCGTGTCTTCTCACATGTAAACCTGAAATTCCAGCAGCTTCCTCAAGGATGGCCCTTCGGTCAATAGGTTTAGCTGTAACTATTGCACCTATACGACCTTGGCTTATCATCGATGGAGAATGTGCTCCAGTCGATAAATCCGCAAAGAACATTTGAGCATCTCGCGCTCTAACCTCTTTATCATTTATATAGAATTTTGATCCCTTATCTTTTTCTATTTTTCTTCTTACATTTACCTCATTCAATTCTCTGTATTGAATTGGCCCTTCATTCTTTTCATTAGTTACAGTCACAGACACTTCCGCAATATTTTTGGATGCTTTGTTTGAAGTGCCAGAAAATATTACATCTTCCATTCCAGATCCCCTCATACTTTTTGCCGATGTTTCTCCCATGACCCATCTTAGAGACTCAACAATGTTTGATTTTCCACACCCATTAGGACCAACTATTCCTGTCAAACCATTTTCAATTAAGAAATTGGTTTTATCAGCAAAAGACTTAAATCCATTCAGTTGGATTTTTTTAAACTCCATGAGGAGTTTATATCAGTTTTTCCAGAGATTTTTTTAAATTTTTATAATTAAGAGTTTTGTCAAATTTTTCGTTATTTATGATAATCGTAGGAGTAGCATTAATCTTAAATTTTTTAGTACCTTCGATTCGATCGTTTAACACATAATCCTCTATTTTTTTATCATTTATACATTTTTCAAAATCTAAATCGAAGCCTTGATTTTTAATGAATGTTTTTAAGTTATCATTAATTTCCTCCACATTTTTCCCTCTGACCCATGCTTGCTGATTTGAATAAAGGCTATTTAAAATTTTCAAACTTTCATTACTTTTACATTGAGAAATTTTTGATGCATTAAAGGCCGCCACATCAAGAGGAAAGTGCCTAAATTCAATTTTGACTAAACCAGTATCGATATAATCTTTTTTGAGTTTAGGATATACGTTTTTGTGAAAATCTGCGCAATGACTACATGTTAAAGACTCATAAGCGATTATTGTAATCTTCGCATCCTTATTTCCTGCTATAATTCTATTTCCCTCAGCATTTAAAATATTCATAGACCCAAAAAATAATATTAATATTAAAAATATTTTTTTCATTTTGTTTTAAACACCTTTGATAACTTTATTAAAGATTTCTTTATTTTTTCATTTTTAACACTATTTATTTTTTTTTGAAAATCATGATTTGTCACGTTATAGGAGCTTTCATCATTTGTAGAGGGTTTGATTTTTTCATCATCAAAACTTGTTAGTTTAATTTTTTCAACAACAGAATAACCAAATAAATTATTTAATTTTTGCAATATATCTTTTCTTGAATATTCCAATTCAACTTCATGCCCCCTTTTAACATTGATCAACAAAGTGCTAACACCTAACTTATTAGAATTTTTAAAAGACTTGGGGTAACAAACTTTAAATAAATTTTCTCCAACAATATATTTCCAATTATTGATAGTTTCGGAGTACACGTGCCCTTTCTTATTGATGACTTTTTTGATATTTTTTGGCAAAGTGTCTTTAAAGGATCTTAAGCCTTGAATGCTATTTCTCTGCTTAGTATATTTTTTGAACTGCATATGAAAGATCAAATAATAACAAAAAAAATTCTTAATTGGTATGATTTAAATAAGAGAACATTACCTTGGCGAAAAAATGTTTCACAATCAAAAAAACATTATTATACATTGGTAAGTGAATTCATGTTGCAGCAGACACAAGTTGTGACTGTAATTCCTTATTTTAATAGATTTATAAATAAAATTCCAAATCTTAAAAAACTTTCAAAAATCCCAGATAGAGAATTGATAAAACTTTGGGAGGGTCTTGGATATTATTCGAGAGTAAGAAATCTAAAAAAAACTGCTAAAATCATAATTAGTAAATATCATGGAAAAATTCCAAATGATTATGAGGATTTAATATCTTTACCTGGTATCGGCAATTACACTGCTAATGCAATTTTAGCTATTGCTTTTAATAAATCCTATATTCCTTTAGATGGAAACATTGAAAGGGTTTTAAAAAGATATCTTTATTTAAAAAAAGATAAGGAAATACAAAAAGACAATCTAATAGAAAAAAAATCTATTTTTGGAATTTCATCGAGAGCAAGCGATTATGCTCAAGCTTTAATGGAACTAGGAGCAATGATATGTAAACCAAAAAATCCTGAATGTAGCGGATGCCCTATCCCAAAAAGTTGTAAGTCTTACAAAAAGAAAGATTTTGATTTAGCCAAAATTACAAAAAAAAATAAAGAAAAATATTTTATCCTTAAAGTTTATAAAAAAAATCAAAAATATTTGTTAGTTAAGAATACAAGGTTTAATTTTCTTAAAAATTTAGCAATTTTTCCTATGGAAGAACTTTATAAGCCAAAAAATTTTAATGAAAATCTTAATTTTAAAATGTCAAACATGAATATGAATATAAAAATTCAATATCTCAAAAATGCAAAAAAATTTCCCTCATCTTATTGGTTTGATAAAAGAAAATTAGATAATTATATACTTCCAACATTCACTAAAAAAGTAGTTAAATATTTAGAAAAAAATTAATGAAAAAAATAGCTGTAATTGGTGCTGGTATTTCAGGGCTATTCATTGCTAATTTATTTAAGAGAAATAAAAAGTATCAAGTAACTATCTTTGAGAGAAGTAACACAATCAATTTGAAAGAAGGCTACGGTATTCAATTATCTGTCAACAGCATCAAACTTCTAAATAAAATTCAGTTTGATAAATTAGAAAATAATGAGAAATTTAATCCAGATAAAATCAATTTTTATTCAGTTAAAAATTCCAGAAAAATATGTGAGTTAAATATATCAGATTTTAATACTGAAAATTGTAAATATACTACTCTTAAAAGATCATCACTTATTAATTTTTTGAAAAAAGATTTAGAAAAAGAAATAAAATTTGACCACACTATTTCAAAGATAGAACAACAAGATCAAATTGTTAAAATCACTTTTGAAAATAATGAAATTTATGAATTAGATTATTTAATCATTTCAGATGGAGTCTTTTCGAAGAGTAAAAATCTGTTATCAAAAAATCGAATTAAACCAAAATTTAATGATACTTTAGCCATAAGAGGAATAATACCAAGCTCTTCAAACATAGCTGATAAAAAAAACATCTCATTATTTTTAGGTTCAAATTTTCACTATGTTATTTATCCATTATCTCGTGATGGAGATTTAAACTTTATTGCTATAATGAAATATCAACTTTCAGAGGATGAGCAAAAAGATTACTCATTGTTTAATGATAATATTTTTCTTGATAAGATTTTAGAAAAAGTTCCGCATTTAAATCAAAAATTTTTTGATTGTATTAATGATTTAAAGATATACCCAGTATTTGTAAGTAGAGATTTTTTTGAAGTTAATAACAATAATATTCATTTAATAGGAGATGCTTTTTTTGCCTTTCCACCCTCATTTGCTCAAGGTGCATCTCAATCAATAGAAGGTGCATATGAACTATTTGAGAACATTGAGAATAATATTAAAAGTAATTTTTTTAGAAATAGAGTTGATAAAATAAAAATGGTAAATAATCGCTCAAAATTTAATCAATTTGCTTTTCATTTATCTAATCCCATAAATATATTTGTTAGAAACATCTTTCTGAAAAGATTAGTAAAAAACAAAAAGTTTTTAGAGAGCTATCTTGGTAAAATATATAAAAACTAGTTATTGGAAATCAATCTTTGTCTTAAATGATCGATAGGAACTGCGTTTCCATTTGAGTTATAATGCCAATAGGTCCATCCATTACAGCTTTCAGCACCTAAAATTGTAGCTGCTACTTTATGGATTGAGCCCTCAGTTTGAGCGTGTTTGATGCTGCCATCAGCCATAATTTTTGCACTGATTTTTTTTTTATTATCAAAAATAATAGTGCCTGGTTTAATTATTCCCAATTCAACCAATGACCCAAAAGGTATTCTTGGTTTAGATCTACCATTTTGCAAAGTATCTAAATAATCATCCTCTATAGGTTTTGCTTTCTTTAATCTTTGTTCAGCAGCTTTTAAATAGGTCTTTTCTTTTTCAATCCCGTAATAATTTCTACCTAGTTTTTTTGCGACTATTGCGGTTGTTCCTGATCCTAAAAAAGGGTCTAAAACAAAATCATTTTTATTTGTCGTTGCTAATAAAATTCTGTGAAGTAGAGCCTCAGGTTTTTGAGTAGAATGGACTTTTTTACCATTCTTTTTTAGTCTTTCAGAACCACTACAAATAGGTAATTCCCAGTTAGATCTCATTTGAAGATCGTCATTTAAACATTTTAAGGATTGATAATTAAAAGTGTATTTTGATTTTTCAGACTTAGATGCCCAAATTAAAGTTTCGTGGGCATTCGTGAAACGTGTTCCTCTAAAATTTGGCATGGGGTTTTTTTTATTCCAAATGACATCATTTAAAATCCAAAAACCCAAATTTTGAATTGCTGTCCCAACTCTAAAGATATTGTGATAACTACCAATTACCCATATAGCACCATCTTTTTTTAAAATTCTTTTACACTCGCTTAACCATGAGTAAGTAAAGTCATCATACTTTTTAAAATTTTCAAATTGATCCCACTTATCATTTACTGCACTTACTTTAGATCTATCAGGTCTTGTTAATTCACTTCTTAGTTGAAGGTTGTAAGGAGGGTCAGCAAAGATTAAATCAAAAGTCCCACCAGGAATTTTTTTAAGTTCCTGAAGGCTATCTCCATTCATTAATTTATTTTTTAAGTTCAAATTCATTTTATAAAATTAAATTAGACTCCAAAAAGATTCCAGGGTCAACCTAGGATTGAATTATTTAGATTAGTTTTGTATGACTTTATATGGCGACAACTACATATGGTGTTTTTACGTGAAAACTATTTTAATTTGTTTATAGGTGAAAAAGTTTTTCTGTGATGTTTTGTAATTCCAAAGATTTTTATAGCTTTTAAATGTTGACTAGTGCCGTATCCAAAATTTTTTTGCCAATTATAGCCTTTAAACTTTTTACCTAAATCTGAAATCATCTTATCACGTGTAACTTTTGCAATAATCGATGCTGCTGAAATAGATGGAATTTTTTGGTCACCCTTAATAATAGATTTAAATTTGTAATTTTTCATATTTGGCAATTTATTTCCATCAATTAAAACGTGTGATGGTTTTTTCTTAAGTTTTCTTATTGCTCTTTTCATCGCTAATAAACTGGCATTTAAAATATTTAATTTTTCAATTTCTTTTAATGATGCTTTTCCAATTGCCCAAATTGAATTTTTTTTAATATGTTTAAATAAGACTTTGCGTTTAGAACTCGATATACTTTTCGAATCTTTAAGTAATTTTGTATTTATAGAACTTTTTAAAATAACTGCAGCTGCATAGACTGGTCCAACTAAACTTCCTCGACCGACTTCATCAACTCCAGCAATTATTTTCATTAAATTTTAATACTCAAATCCTCTATTTTTTTTCTTATTTTTTTTAGATCTTCCCATGAGAATTTCTTTTTATCTGGAAACCTTATTAAATAAGATGGATTAAAAGTGATAATCACAGGTATTGTTTTGTTTCCAATTATGATTTGTTTCCAATCTCCTCTTTCATTTGTAATTTGATTGCTAAGACCGGTTACAGCCTCCATTGCAGTGATACCCATTAATATTAAAATTTTTGGATCAATAATTGAAATATGTTCTTTAAGAAAAACTGAATATCTTTTTATTTCTTGAGCAGTTGGCTTTCTATCGTTGGGAGGTCTAAAATTTATCGAGTAAGCAGAGTACACTTTCTCTCTTTTGATGTTAATTGCTAAAAGCATCTTAGTTAAAAGTATGCCAACATCGCCACAAAATGTTTTAGCTTCCAAGTCCTCTTTCTCATTAGGAGCTTCTCCAATTAGCATTATAGGACTATTTATATCACCATCTCCCATAACTAAATTTTTAGAATTATCTTTTAAATTACAATCTTTAATTGAATTGATTTTTTTCTTAAGATTCAAAATCCTCTCCTCTTTTGCTGTTTTATTTTGAATGCTATTTTCCTCAACAACTTTGAGTCTATTTATTGGCTTGTTACTAAATTCAAATTTTGGCTCTACTTTATCTAAAAATCTTTGCTGATATTTTGCATTTTGATTTAAAATCTTTTTAGTCATAAAGTGCAGTTATGTTTGTCAAAAATATAAAATTTTTCGTGATTATTTTATTACTTTACCAAAATCCGTTGCATTCTAAAAGTGCTAGTTTTAATGATTTTGACACTAAAAATTTATCGAAATATTTTTCAGGAATTGTAGCATTTGAAAATAAAAATAATTCAAAGGCATTAAATTTTTTCAACACCTCTAAGATTTTATTAAATAAACACGAACCTTATTTGAAGAGATATGTTTATTCTTTGGTTTTAGAAAATAAGGTAAATCAAGCCACAAATATTATAAAACAAAATAAAAATAAATCTAAATTTTTTGAAAAATACTTATTATTAACAATAGACAGTCTGAAAAGAGATGATTTTTCAAATGCATTGTATTATATATCTGAGACCAAAAAGTATATTAAGCTCAACAACTTTAACTCAGCAATTTTAGATAATTTAAGAGATTATGTTTTTGTATTTAATGAAAAAAGATTGCCCAATGATATTAAAGATTATGGAAATCTGTCAATTATTTCAACAACCTTCCAAAGGTGTTATTTAGGGGACGAGGAAACTAAAACTTTTTTTTCTAAGCTGCTAAATAATGATGATGCAGACTTAACAAGATACAATTTTTTTTATTTAGCATATTTAATTGAAAATAATCAAATAGAGAAAGCCAAAAAAATTACTAAGAGTATTAAATTTATCAATACCTCTTTACTTTTATCTCAAGGAAAAAGTTGGATTGAAAATGGTAATGAAAAAAAAATTAATACTGTTTTTTCATGCAAAAATCACAATGATTTGATAGGTGAATTTTTGTTTTTAATATCTAATTTATATTCTTCACAAGGTGATTTTCTAAAATCTAATTTTTATTTATATTTGTCAAATCATTTAAATCCAAAATTTTATTATAATTTATCGTTACTCTCTGAAAATGAATATTCTAATGGAAAATTTGATCGTGTTAAAAAAATTTTACAAGAATTTAGAAAAGAAGATGATTTTTATCATTGGTATAGATTAAAAAAAGAGGCTCAAATTATCTCAAAATTAATTGACCAAAAACAGTCGTTAAAATTTATTAAGTCCAATTTTGAAAAAATTAAAGAGCCAAATGAAAAAATTTTATTTGATATCGCTAATATTTATAAAAACGCAAAAGAATACGAGCAAGCAATAAAATACTACACAATAATCTTAAGAAGAGTCGGCGATGATTTAGAAATTAAATCAGATTTATTGTATAGAAGGGGTGCTAGTAATGAACGAATAGGAAATTATGAAAAAGCGGATAAAGATATGCTTTTATCTTTAGAAATTGATCCAGATGATGCATATGTTCTTAATTACTTAGCATACTCTTGGTTAGAGAGGGGTTATAAAATTAA
>CABZPB010000028.1 GCA_902527485.1 uncultured Pelagibacteraceae bacterium | reverse complement strand
TTTTTTATTTTTTTAAAAGCATTTTGGTCTCTCTGTGGGACGCAGTCGGTCACAAATTAAGTAAATTTTCTTATTGCTTGAATTTCTAAAAACCACTAACTATAATGTTTTTTTAAATAAGCGGGCATAGCTCAGTGGTAGAGCGTCTCGTTGCCAACGAGAAGGTCGAGGGTTCGACCCCCTTTGCCCGCTCCAAAATTCAATTTGTCTATTAATGAATATAGAAAAAATATTTGACGACTTAAAATTTAAAGTAAATCCAAATGATAATTATAGGTCTTCGTATAAATTTAGATTTATAAAATCTATTCATAAACTACTAGGTAAACAAAAAGATTACTTATTTGATAATTGTATTATTAGGAAAGAAAAAATTGATTTAGATTTAAGGAAAGAATTAATTAAAATAGATAGCATGTCAACATACGCAATTGGATACTTAATAAATAGAATATGCAAAAATTTGTCAAAAAGTCAGGTGTACTTAAATATTGGTTGTTGGAAGGGCTTTTCTCTTATTGCCGGAATGGTAAATACTCAATGTAAAGTAATTGGTGTTGATAATTTTTCTCAATTTAACGGGCCTAAAAATGAATTTTTTTATAATTTTAATAATTTAAAAAAGCACAATCATTTTTTTTTTGAGCAAGATTATAAAAAGTATTTTGAGTCATTAGATCACAACAAAGATAAATTTGATTTCTATTTCTATGATGGTGAACATTCTTATGATAATCAAATTAAAAATCTAGAAATTGCCAATAATTTTTTAAATATTGGATCTTTGGTCTTGATTGACGATATAAATTTTGATGAGGTCTATGAAGGTACTTTAAATTTTATAAACAAATCTAATTCTAAATTTGAAATTGTAAAAGAAATAAAAACTGTTAATAATCATTGTCACCCAAGTTTTTGGAATGGAATTATGATTTTAAAAAAAATATAAATTTGTTTATGAGTGATTTATTAGATAAAAAATGTGTTCCCTGCGAAGGTGGAGTTAAAGCTTTTGATATATCTGAAATTCATAAATATCAAAAAAAAGTTGATGGCTGGGAAATTATTCAAAATAATAAATCAGCTTATCTTTTGGAAAAAAAATTTGAGTTTAAGAATTTTTTAGAAAGTCAAAAATTTGTAAATGAGGTAGGAAGGGTTTCAGAGGAAGAGGGTCATCATCCAGATATTATGTTTGGATGGGGATATGCTAAGATTAATATTACAACTCATGCAATTGAGGGTTTGTCTGAAAATGATTTTATTTTAGCTGCTAAAATTGATAAGATAATTAATGTCTAAAATGACGTGTTTTTGAAAAAACTAAAACAGTATCTGTCTCGTTTGCAAATTTTATTATTTCCTTATCTCTTATCGATCCAGCGGGTTGAACTATTGCACTAGCTCCTGACTGAACTAATTTTTCTATCCCATCTACAAATGGAAAAAATGCATCTGAAGCAGCAACAATTTCATCTTTGATTTTTGAAAACTTATTCATTTTATTTATTGCGACTTCACAACTGTCTAATCTACTCGTCTGTCCTGACCCAATGCCAATAGTAGATTTATTACTAGCAAGAACTATAGCATTAGATTTTGTGTAACGACAAACATTAAATGCAAACATCAAATTATCAAGTTGTGATTTATTCGGTTTTCTTTTTGAAACAATTTTAAAATCTTTCTTTGAAATTTTTTTTTTATCTTCTGATTGTACAAGAGTAAAATTATCTACAGAGTTGAATTTCCAAACTTCATTGAAAGAAATTTTCGATGAGTCTATAAGTCTGAGATTTTTTTTTAATTTTAATATTTTAAGAGCTTTTTTATCAAAACCATTGGCTATCACTACTTCAAGAAAAATCTTGCTCAACATAAATGCGAGTTTTTGATTTATCCTATAGTTACATGACACAACACCACCAAATGCGCTTATTGGATCAGACTTTAATGCTGATATATAGCTATCTAAATTATTTTTCAGGGCTGAGACACCACAAGGATTTCCATGTTTAATAATAACTGTACCGGTATTTTTTTGTAGTGATTTTGAAATAGTGAGTGCAGCAAAAATGTCACTATAATTATTATAACTTAAAGTTTTTCCGTGGATTTGTCCTAATTTATTTTTTAAATTTTGAGAATAGAGAGCACCCATTTGATGCGGATTTTCCCCATACCTAAGATTTTCCACTAAATTAGAGTAAAGAATTTTTCTTTTTGGGAAATTGATATTGTTAAATTTATTGAAATAGTTTGAAATTACAGCATCGTAATACGCAGTCTCACCAAATGCTAGCATGGACATTTTTTCTCTAAATTTGAGAGTAGTACTACCCTTATTCCTTTTTAATTCATTTATAAGCTCTAAATAATGACTGACAGAAGTTATTACAGTCACATCATTATAGTTTTTTGCAGCAGCTCTAACCATAGTTGGCCCACCAATATCAATATTTTCTATCAATTTTGAATGATTTTTTGTTTCCTCAACGGTTTTTTCAAATGGATAGAAATTTACTATTACTAAATCTATATTTTCAAAGTTATTTTTTTTAATATCGTTAGAGTGAGATTTGTTATCTCTTTTGTTCAAAATTCCTGCATGTATTTTTGGGTGTAAGGTTTTCACTCTTCCATTAAGTATTTCCTTAAATCCTGTAAAATCTGAAACATCTAAACATTTAAATTTAAGTTTCTTAATTTTTTTAAATGTTCCGCCAGAGCTAATTATTTTGATATTATTTCTCTTTAACTCTTGTAATAGAGGTTTAAGATTAGATTTGTCAGACACTGATATCAAAGCAGATCTAATTTTTTTCATTATATCCTCTTAATTTCCCATTTAATATTCTCTTCATTATCATTTAATATTCCGGATATGAAAATATTTTGGTTCTCAGTATATGAATTTTTATTACCGAAGTATAAACCATTATCAATATTAATTTCATAATTATCGCAAGTAAATTTCCATCCCTCATCATCTAATTCTATTAAAATTGATTTATTATCTTGAGTTTTCATTAATTTAATATTTGGTTCCAAATGAAAACGAATATCAAACTTAAAATTATGACTGTTTTTCTTTTGAATAACCTTATCATTTCCAACAAATTTCATTTGTTCAGGAAAAAATTCAATATTCCTCTCATGAATTGATTTAAATTTTTTATAATATCCATCGTGGGCAGCATTAATTCTCCAATAATTTTTTTCATATATGGAATTTTTTTGAGTAATTTTTAGACCTGTTTTTAAGATTAATGCATCTTTCCTCTTTGTAAATTTGCAGGAAGAATTATCATCGATTATTAACGTACTATGCGCGGCTGAAGATTTTGATATTTCATTAAGATTTTGATTATTTTTTTTGTAATAACCACAATTGGTTATAAGTTTTTTTCCATTTGAAATTATTTCAAAAGAGAGAGCACCTGATTGGTAATCTCGAGTATACTTAGGATTTGGCGATGATCCCACATCCATTGCTAAGCAAATTTTTTTACTTTTTAAAATTATATATCCACCGTAATCTTTATTTTCATTTTTAAATTTGTAACCAAGTCTTTTTAAATAATTATCAAATTCTTGAGTATTAGAATTATTATTACCATTAAACAAAAGATCTGTATTTACATTTTGTTTTATGAATGCGTAACTTTGTCCAAAGTAATAAATATTTTCTTCTATGTGTTCTGGAACTTCTACCTGAGACTCTTTAAACCATTCTTTAATTATTATAAAATATTTCAAAAAAAATATTAATTGTTTTATATTGCGAGAGTAAGTAAAACCTTGGTTATCTATCGAGGAGCTAGTAATTTTTTTCAGAAAATTTAAACCAATATTCAAATAATTTTTCTCAATTTTATAACACAGCCCTGCTAAAATTATAGCTGAGCAACCAATTATTTTGTTTTCTAAATTTTTAGAGTTTTTTATTTCGTTTAATAAATGGTTTGTTTGTTTTTGAATCATATGGTCAAAAATAGATCTATATTCTTTATCATTGTCATCATAAGTAAGTTGGTGATTAGATAAACAGGAAATAATACGTTTAGCGGTTATATCAAATTCCCAACTTTCTTTTTTAAATTTACGGTTATTAGTTATCCAATTAATTATAACTTTCTTCACAGAATTTTTTGAAGATTTTAAGTCAAGACTGAATAACCAAAAAAAATTATTTAATTTCTCATAATCCTTGGATTTAATTTGATTATTCCAAACTGTCTCAAACTCAAAATCTTCAATTTTATATTTCTTATTTTGGTATTTGATTATAGATGATAGTATGTGAGGACTTGGCTTATATATAAATTCATTGTTTAAAGTTTTAGAGATTTTTTTTTCATATAAACTTGAATTTTGATAGATACCTCTGAATTTTTTTTTTATTATTTCTGCAAACTCATTTAAAGTTTCAAAAAATCCATCTGACAGCATTTTACACTTCTTTAAGTGTTTCTATATTTTTTTTTATGTTTCCATTGTTTTCTTTAAATATCGTAGTTCCTGATACAAGAATATTTGCGCCTGCGTTTATTACATCTTTTGAATTAGAAAAATTTATGCCACCATCCACTTCAATGTCATATTTATAATTTTTATCATCTTTAAGTCTTTTTAATAATTTAATTTTTTTAATAACGTCAGGAATAAATTTCTGCCCTCCAAAACCCGGATATACACTCATAACTAAAATCAAGTCCACATTTTTTAGTTCATTTTCAATTATGTTGACATCTGTATCTGGATTTAGAGAGATACCAACTTTTTTCTTAAAACTTTTAATATGTTCAATGGATTTTGCTAAATCGTCAGTAGCTTCAGGGTGAATTGTGATTATATCAGCTCCTGCATCTGCAAAATCTTTTATATATTTATGAACAGGCGAAATCATCAAATGTACATCAAAGGTTAATTCTGAATGTTTTCTAAGTCTCTTAATTACAGGAGGTCCAATTGTTAAATTAGGGACGAAATGACCATCCATTACATCAACATGTATCATATCCGCACCTGCATCCTCTAGTCTCTTAATCTCATTTCCTAATTGACTGAAGTCAGCAGATAATATTGAGGGGGAAATTTGTATTTTTTTCATAGATTATTAAATCAACTAGTACCAAATTTTAAAATCTAATTTAATTAAAAAATTGATAAATTTGTCTTGAAATCTCACTTTCTAAAGGAAATGATAACATACCCATCACCGAGTATCCAAGAACCCAAGGCATAAAGTAAAATCTTATCATGAAAAAAAACCAAGCAACATAAAGAGGAACGATTGGTTGTATGATAAAAGATGGAGTAATAGGTTTAAATAAGTTGATCAAAGGATTAGTAAATTTAACAAAAACCCTCATGAAAAAAAATTGAGAGTCTTCTCTCTGAAAAATATTCATTGCAACTCTTCCAATTAAAGTCCACATTATTACACCTAGAATATAATCAATTATATATACTAAAGGATGAAAGTTAGCCGACATTTAAAATTTATATTGAAAAAAGAGTAAAATTAAAAGGGGCGAAATTAATCGCCCCTTAAAAAGATTATTTTTATTGTTTGCCGATGATAGATCTACCAGATGGTACTCTAACTTCGTCAACCATTCTCTGTGTAGCTGCGTTAGGTGCTGAAGTCATTAAACTGACTACAACCATTGACACTAAGCTGACAGCTGAACCAAAGATACCAAACGTTAACTGAGTAATACCTAAGAATCCACTTCCGCCTGTTCTTACCCAAACTAGGTAAGCAGCACCAGAAACTAATCCTAAGAACATACCAGCTATAGCACCTTCTTTGTTAGCTCTTTTCCACCATACACCAAGTACTAGTGGGAAGAACAATCCTGACATCGCAAAGTCAAAAGCCCAGATTACTGAACCTAGGATACCTTGGATTTCAAGAGCTGCGATTGTTGCTCCTGCAAAACCAATTACTACAAGTAATACCCTTGCAACAACTAGTCTTTTCGCAGTCTCAGCTTTTGGATCGATGATTTTATAGTAAACATCGTGTGAGATTGCGTTTGCAATTGCTAAAATCAAACCATCAGCTGTTGACATGGCAGCAGCCATACCTCCAGCAGCAACCAGACCTGAGATTACATATGGTAATCCAGCTATTTCCGGAGTTGCTAACACAACGGCTTTACCACCCATGAAAAACTCGTTTAATTCTAGAGTTCCATTTCCGTTAAAGTCGCTTACAAACATTAAGTTTGCTTGGTTCCAGTTTTGATACCAATCTATCGCTTGAACTTCAGTTATTGATTTACCGATAATACCTGTAGGTAGTGACGGATCAATCAATGACAACTTAGATAGTGTCGCTAACATTGGAGCAGAAGAATAAAGTAGGAAGATAAAGAATAATGACCAACCTACTGATTTTCTAGCAGCTTTTACACTTGGAGTAGTAAAATATCTCATCATAACGTGAGGCAATGAAGCTGTTCCCATCATCATCGCTAACGCTAATGAAATAAATGCCCAAGGTGTTGCGTTCACCGCTGAGTGAGCTTTAGTTATTCCAGCCAAACCTTTTGGTACTTCTTTTAGATTTTCAGCAGAGTTTTTAACAAAACCAAACTGAGCCTCTAATTCAGCTATTCTAGAAACCTCATCAGCTAACATAAAGTGAGGGAAGAAACCCGCACCCATTTTGTTACTGATCCAGAATACTGGTAATAAGTAAGCTATGATTAGTACGATATATTGAGCTACCTGTGTCCAAGTTACCCCTCTCATACCCCCAAGCATTGAACAAAGTAAGATACTTATAAGCCCAACGTATACAGCGTATTGGAATGGAATATCAAGTGCAACAGATGCAATAGTACCTGTGGCGTTAATTTGTGCAGTCACATAAGTAAATGAAGCAACAGTTAAGACTACTACTGCCATGAATCTACTTAAATTACCACCGTATCTTGTACCGATAAAATCTGGAACTGTGTAACAGCCAAATTTTCTCAGATAAGGTGCTAAAAGTGATGCAACTAATACATATCCACCAGTCCAACCTACAAGTAGTGCCATATATCCGTAACCTTTAAAGTAAATACCACCAGCCATTGCAACGAATGAAGCACCAGACATCCAGTCTGCTGCTGTCGCCATTCCGTTGAATACAGTTGGTACTTGTCTTCCAGCTACGTAATACGCGTCTGCTTGCGCTGTTCGTGATAGATAACCAATTATTGCATAGATGGCTACAGTAAAGGCAACGAAACAAATTCCGATTGCTTTTGATGTCATACCCATCTGCTCACCAATTGACATAATGATTATGAAAGCTAAAAAACCACCTGTATAGATTCCATAAACCTTAGGTAAATTGTCTATAAAATTACCTTTTATCATTAGTCATCTCCTCTCTCACTAAAGCCGAACTCTTCATCAATTTTTTCTTGTCTATTCGCAAACCAGAAAATTAGTATTACGAAAATTCCAAGAGAACCTTGACAAGTGAACCAATAAGTTAACGGATAACCAAATGGTCCCGTAACTTCGTTCATTTCAGCCCCGAATAAGAAGATGCCAATTGAGAAAACAAACCAAATTGCTAACGTCATCATTAGCAAACCCTTGGATTTTTCCCAGTGTTGTTCTTGTTTTGACATTTATACCTCTCTCTTTTTAGTTATAACTGGCGAAAACCATAACCATTATGAAATAGATTTAAAGTGTTAAAATTGGTAAATTTACTAGCCTTTTATAGTTATAAGTGTCAAAAATAGGGCTTTTTATGGGAAAATACAAATTAACATGGAGAGATTTAACATGGCATGATTTTAAGACTTACCTTTTCGCCATGTTCAAAGCTTTTGTTCCAAAGGGTAAAATTAGCAATTTAGATCAACTAGAAACGTTTATTCAAACAAAATCTGCCTGGGTGAGCCAGGTTACTCTCTACGGATATCTTAAAACTAGAATGGGTACCAGGTATGTTCTTCATTTTGAGAATGACACTTTTATGGACTCAGTAAATTTAGCAAAATGGAATATCTACTCGATTGCTCTTCAAGATTTGACCTTTTTTACCTTTTCAAAATTGAAATCAAATTTTAACTATCAAGACATTGGAAAAGCAAAAGAAATTTTTTTAAAGATTTTAGATGATGAAACTTCAAATAAAATGCCAATTGATATTATAGAAAATGCCAAAAAAAGTTTTGATGAAAGATTACAAAATATAAATTGGGATAATTATCATAATGATTTACCATTTAACCCTAGCGCTTTATCATTATATAAATGGGCACCAATTGCAGAAGATTTAAAAAATTTAGATCGTAAGATAGTCCTTAATTCAGTAATTTTAAAATGGGATGTTGTAAAAAAAGAATTCAATGAAAGAATAAAATTTTAAATATTTTTTCTATTATCTACCAAACTATCTACTACAGAAGGATCAGCCAATGTTGTTGTATCACCTAGTTGCCCATGTTCATTTGCTGCGATTTTTCTTAAAATTCTTCTCATAATTTTCCCAGACCTTGTTTTTGGTAGCCCTGGAGTAAAATGAATTAAATCTGGTGTTGCTAAGGGTCCTATTTGTTTTCTTACCCAAAGTTTAAGCTCACGATCTAGATCACCAGTCTCGCTTTCACCCGCATTAAGGGTGACGTAACAATATAAGCCATTGCCTTTAATATCATGAGGATATCCAACAACTGCAGCCTCAGCTACTTTTGGATGTGCAACAAAGGCACTCTCAATTTCCGCTGTACCTAGATTATGACCAGAGACAATGATTACATCATCAACTCTACCTGTTATCCAATAGTAGCCGTCTTTATCTCTCTTACATCCATCACCAGTAAAATATTTTCCTTCAAACTGTGAAAAATAAGTATCAATAAATCTTTGATGGTCACCATACACAGTTCTCATTTGTCCTGGCCAAGATTGAGCTATACAGAGTCTACCTTCCCCTTCACCTTTAATTTCTTTACCATCTTGACTAACTAATACCGGTTTAATTCCATAAAAAGGTTTCGTTGCGGATCCAGGTTTTAGTGGGATGGCTCCAGTTTGAGGCGCTATAAGAATCCCACCTGTTTCTGTTTGCCACCAAGTATCGACTATTGGACATTTTGAATTCCCAATAATTTTGTAATACCACATCCATGCTTCTGGATTTATTGGTTCCCCAACAGTTCCTAATAATTTTAAAGATTTTCTTGAGGTTTTATTTACCGGTCCATCACCTTCTCTCATCAAGGCTCTTATAGCTGTTGGTGCAGTATAAAAAGTATTTACTTTGTATTTGTCAACTATCTGCCACCATCTTGAGCTATCAGGATAATTTGGAACACCCTCAAACATTATAGTCGTTGCTCCATTTGCAAGAGGTCCATAAATAATGTAACTATGTCCAGTAACCCATCCAATATCTGCTGTGCACCAATAAATATCATTTGGTTTATAATTAAAGATATATTGATGAGTCATGGAAGCATAAACCATATATCCTCCAGTAGTATGCAGAACTCCCTTAGGCTTTCCGGTTGATCCTGATGTGTAAAGAATAAACAAAGGATCCTCTGCATTCATTTCTTCAGGTTCGCAATAATTCGGCACATCTTTAATTAAATCGTGATACCAAACATCTCTATCTTGATTCCAGTAAATATAGTTACCAGTTCTCTTTACAATGATACATTTTTTTACGTTTGGACAATTTATCAAAGCTTCGTCTGTCGTTGCTTTTAATGGAATAGTCTTGCCTCCTCTCACTCCCTCATCGGCAGTAATGATATATTCTGACTTACAATCATTAACTCTTCCCGAAATTGACTCCGCAGAGAAACCACCAAAAATAATTGAATGAACGGCACCTATTCTTGCACATGCTAACATTAAAATTGCTAATTCAGGTATCATAGTTAAGTAAATAGTGACACGGTCACCTTTTTGTATCCCAAGCTTTTTTAGACCATTAGCAGCTTTTGAAACCTTTTGATGTAATTGCTTATAAGAAATTTTTTGGGTATCTTTAGGATCATCTCCAACCCATATAATAGCAGTTTTATCTTTTTTATCTTTTAAATGACGATCAATGCAATTAGCAGATGCATTTAACGTACCATCTTCAAACCACTTAATTCTAACTTCGTTCTTACTATATTTAACATCTTTTATTTTTTTGTAAGGTTTCATCCAAGTAATTCTTTTTCCTTCTTTTT
>CABZPB010000027.1 GCA_902527485.1 uncultured Pelagibacteraceae bacterium | reverse complement strand
ATGAAGTTAATTTTTTTAGACCCAAAGAAAAGAGACCAAAAATGCTTGAGAACTTGAGAAATATTTTTTATAAAATGGAGTTATCTGATAAAGAAACACGTATTTTATCAGGTGTATTTGCAAGTTTAGGTAAAAAACGTTGATTGACAAACAAAAGAGTAAGTTTATAAAAACCAATACTAAATGACAAAGAGAATTAACTCCAAACATAAAGTTGATAGAAGACTAAAAGTTAATCTATGGGGTAGACCTAAAAGCCCATTTAACAAAAGAGCCTATGGACCAGGTCAGCATGGTCAGACTAGACAAGGCAAACCCTCAGATTATGGTATACAACTACAGGCAAAACAAAAACTTAAAGCTTATTATGGAAATATAAATGAAAGACAATTCAGAAATATTTATAAGAAGGCCTCTATGCTTAAAGGAGATACAAGTGAAAATTTAATTGGACTTTTAGAGAGAAGGTTAGATGCAGTAATCTACAGAGCTAAGTTTGCCACAACAATTTTTTCTGCTAGACAGCTAATCAACCATGGACATGTTAAAGTAAATGGAAAAAAAGTGAATATATCTAGTTACTTAGTTAAAGAGGAAGATAGCATTGAAATAAGAGATAAATCTAAACAATTAGCAATCATTGATATTGCATTAGCAAGTAAAGAAAGAGAAGCACCTGAATATATTCAATTAGATCAAAAAAACAAAAAATTTAAGTTTGTAAGAATTCCAAAATTTGAAGAGGTTCCTTATCCTGTAATAATGGAACCAAATTTAGTTATTGAATATTACTCTAGATAAAATTGAACTTTCTAAGTTTATTTAAAAGAAACTTGATTTATAAACTTAAAAAAAAAGATAATATTGATTTAGATGGAATAGAACACTCTTCTCTTGATAAACTTTTTTCACATTATGGAACAGATAAATCTGAATTTAGTAAAGATAAAAAAAACAAAACTCATGGTTTTTCAAAATATTACGAAAAACATTTATCTTTTTTAAAAAATAAGAATATTAAGATTTTAGAAATAGGATCATTTTCAGGAGCTTCAGCTGCTGCTTTTTCAAAATACTTTCCAAATTGTGAAATTTATTGTTTAGATATTAATATTTCGAATTTTAGATATTATTCAAAAAAAATTCATGTATTTGGCTTAAATTCATCAAATCCAAAAATGGTTTCAAAATTCATCAAAAAGATAAATGATAAAGATACTTTAAAATACTTTGATGTTATAATTGATGATGGTTCCCACAAAAAGAGCGATCAATTAATGGCGTTAAATTATTTTTATGAATATCTTATTGATGGTGGTTTTTATGTTATTGAGGACTATAAATTTCCAGATTACTTTAAACATCTTAATGATGTAAATGATATTAAAATCGATGAATTAGCTGATCATATTTTAAAAAAAAAACCATTTTCATCTGTTCTAATTTCAAGCAGAATAATTAACCTTTTGCTAGGCACTATTAAGAATGTTTATAAATATAAGGGTAACACTGATGTATCTGATATCGTTTTTTTTGAAAAAAATTAGCTTCTAAATTTTATATTTTTTTCCTCAAAAACTTTTTTTAATTCACCACTTTCGTACATTTCTTTTAAAATATCACATCCACCAATAAATTCTTTTTTTACATAAAGTTGAGGAATAGTAGGCCAATCACTAAAAATTTTGATTCCTTCTCTGATTGATTGGTCTTCAAGAACATTTACACTTTTAAAATTTACCTCTAAAATTTTAAGAATGTTCGTGACTGCCATTGAGAATCCACACTGTGGCGCATCTGGAGTTCCCTTCATAAATAAACATACATCGTTAGTATCGATATGAGTTTGAATTATATTTTTTGTTCTATCATCCATTATTGTTCCTTTGTTTTAATAGCTAAGGCATGTAATTCATTGCCCATTCTGCCTTTTAGTGAATTATAAACCATTTTGTGTTGTTCAATTTTACTTTTTCCAGCAAATTGAGATGATGTTATCGTAGCAGAATAATGATTACCATCTCCGGCTAAATCTTGTATTTCAATTGAAGCATCTGGCATTGCTTCTTTAATAAACTTCTCAATTTCTTTTAAATCCATTGCCATAATCAAACCATATAACTATTAAGCCAATTAGTATTATATGATTTTAATTCGTCAATTGTTAGTTTCGTCTTTTGATCAATTATCATCTCTTTATCGTTGATTTTACCTATCTCATCATAATGTACTGAATTTTTATCTAAGATCTTAGAAACTTCTTTGAAATCTTTTGGATTAATTTCAATTAAATATCTTCCTTGATCTTCAGCAAAAAAATATTCAATTTCATTAATCAAAAATTTTGGCATTTTGATTTGTATACCTTTATTTCCTTTTATACACATTTTGCTTATCGCTGTGATTATTCCACCAAGAGATACATCGTGGGCACTTTTAATGAGATTTTTTTCAATCAAATTTAGTAAAGTTAGACCATTATTTTTTTCATTAAATAAATTTACTTCTGGTGGTGGTCCATTATTTTCGTTTATTATTATTCTTGATAATAAACTTTGATCTATATGACCCTCTGTTTTACCAATCACTAATACGATATTGTCTATTTCCTTAAAATCCATTGTGATCATTTTTTTGTAATCTTTAATTAAACCCACACCTCCTATCGTAGGAGTAGGTTTAATTCCGATGTCTTTAGTTTCGTTGTAAAAAGATACATTTCCTGAGACGACAGGATAATCCAAATACTTACATGCCTCACTGATACCTTGAACACATTCGACAAACTCACCCATATTTTCCTCTTTCTCTGGGCTTCCAAAATTCAAACAATTAGTAATTGCAATAGGTTTTGCACCTACTGAGATTAAATTTCTCCAAGTTTCACAAACGACTTGCTTACCACCAGTAAGTGGATGTGCCCAACAATAAGTTGCAGATGAATCAACTGTAGCAGCTATAGCTTTATCTGTTTTATGAACTCTTATTACCCCAGAATCTCCACCTGGTTTTTGTATAGTATCACCCATTACCGTGTGATCATATTGTTGCCAAATCCATTCTTTACTACAAACGTTTGGACTTGATAGGATTTTTTTTAACGTATCTTTGATTTTAAGACTTTTAATTATCGTTTTATTTATTTTATTTTTTTTTGGTAATTTTGATTTTTTCCATTTTCGATCATACATCGGAGAATTTTCAACCAATGTATTAACTGGAATATTAGCTACTTGTTTGTTATCAAAAAATAACTCAATATTTTTTGTGTTAGTAGTTTTTCCAATTACAGCAAAATCCAAATTCCATTTATCAAATATTTTTTTGGCTATTTCCTCTTTGCCACTCTCAAGAACTATAAGCATTCGCTCCTGGCTTTCTGATAACATAATCTCATAAGGTGTCATTTTGCTTTCTCTACATGGGACTTTGTTTAAATTAATTTCAATTCCTAAATTTCCTTTTGATGCCATTTCAATACTTGAAGAAGTTAGACCCGCAGCTCCCATATCTTGAATTGCAATTATTGAGTCTCCTGACATTAATTCCAAACAAGCCTCTAATAGAAGTTTTTCAGTAAAAGGATCTCCAACTTGTACAGTTGGTTTTTTTTCCTCAATTTTTTCATCAAAACTAGCAGAAGCCATACTTGCTCCATGAATTCCATCTCTACCAGTTTTTGAACCAACATATATAACTGGTTTATTTAAACCAGCAGCCTTAGATTTAAATATTTTATCTTTTTTAACTAACCCTAAAGTCATCGCATTCACTAAAATATTTCCATTATACGATCTATCAAAAGATGTTTGTCCCGCTATGGTGGGTACACCCATGCAATTACCATAACCACCAATTCCATGAACAACACCTCTCAATAAATTTTTAGTTTTTTTATGTTGAGTTGATCCAAAGTGAATTGAATTTAAGTTAGCAATTGGTCTTGCACCCATGGTAAAGACATCTCGCATAATTCCACCAACTCCAGTAGCAGCCCCTTGATAAGGCTCAATAAATGATGGATGATTGTGACTTTCGATTTTAAAAACTATTGCATCTCCATCTTCTATATCAATAACTCCAGCATTTTCGCCTGGTCCCTGAATTACTTTTTTTCCTTTAGTAGGTAATTTTTTCAAATGTATTCGCGAAGATTTATAAGAGCAATGTTCATTCCACATTGCAGAGAATATTCCTAGTTCAGTTAGATTCGGGGTTCTTTTTAATAATTTACAAATATTTTTATATTCATCTGATTTCAAACCGTGTTCAATTGCAATTTTTTCGTTTACAAGCATTATTTAATATTATTTAAAAGATTTTTAAAAAAGATAGATCCATCTTCTCCAGATAAACTTTCATCGATCATTCTTTCAGGATGAGGCATCATACCTAAAACGTTTTTTTCTTTATTAAAAACACCTGCAATATTTTTAATTGAACCATTAGGATTAATTTGGTCATTTGTTTCACCGTTCTGATCACAGTAACAAATTGCAACTTGGTTATTATCTTCAATTTCTTTGAGTTTATCGTTGGTACAAAAATAATTACCTTCATTATGAGCTATGTGAAATTCTAAAACTTTTTTATCAAGATTTTTAAAAAAGGTATTTTCTTTATTATCTATTTTTACGTGGACATTTTTACAGATAAACTGAAGATATTTGTTTCTTAATAGCACTCCAGGCACTAGTCCAGCTTCTACCAAAATTTGAAAACCATTACAAATTCCCATAACTAGACCTCCAGATTTTGCAAAATTAATTACTGAATGCATAATTTTTGACTTTGATGCCATACTGCCACAACGTAAATAATCACCATAAGAAAAACCACCAGGCAAAACAATCAAATCACTTTTGGGTAATTCTTGATCATTATGCCAAATCATTTTATTTTTAAATCCAAACTTTGTGAGAGCCACATCCATGTCTCTATCACAATTTGAACCAGGGAAGGTTATAACCGATGATTTCATTAATTATTGTGTTTCAACAATTTTGTAGTTTTCAATAACAAGATTAGCTAAAAGTTTTTTACACATATCTTCCACAAGATCTTTAGCTTTTTTTGGATCTTTTTCTTTAACATCAATTTCAAAATATTTTCCCTGTCTAACCTCATTCACAGAATTAAAACCCATACCATCCAATGTCTCATGGATTACTTTGCCTTGTGGATCTAAAACATCCTTTTTTAGAGTTATTACTGCAGAAACTTTCATTTTCGCCTTTTTTTTATTGATGATAGTTTAGTTACATTTACTGCAGAAACATTCGATTGCTCATGTAAAATTCCAAGTCTTTTTGCAACTTCGGTATACGCAGGTAACAAATCTCCCAAATCTTTTCTAAATCTATCTTTATCAAGTTTTTTGTCAGTCGCAGAGTCCCACAATCTACAAGTGTCAGGGCTTATTTCATCAGCTAAAATTATATCTTTTCTTCCATCAATTTTAATTCGTCCAAATTCTAGTTTAAAATCAATTAACTTTATTCCAACTCCTCTAAATAATCCGATCATAAAATCATTAATTCTAAAAATAGTTTTTTTTATTTTTTCAATTTCCTTTTTATTCGCCCAATCAAATGCATAAATATGATCCTCTGAAATTAAAGGATCACCAAGCTTGTCATCTTTTAAGCAGTATTCAATTAAAGGCTCTTTTAGTACGGTTCCATCTTCTATGCCAAGTCTTTTAGTTAAAGATCCTGTCGCCACATTCCGAATAATAAATTCAATTGGAATTATATCAACAAATTTAATTAATTGTTCCCTCATGTTTATTCGTTTGACCAAATGATTTTTAATACCAATTTGAGATAAATTTGTGAGTATATGTTCAGAAATTCTATTATTTAAAACTCCTTTACCTTCAATTGTAGTTCTTTTTTCATTATTAAATGCTGTAGCATCATCTTTAAAGTATTGGATTACTAAATTTTTGTCTGAGGTCGAGTAAATAACCTTGGCTTTTCCCTCGTAAAGTTTTTTACCTTTTTTCATTACCTGAAAACCCGTCTAAAAATTAGATTTACATTTTTAAAGTGTTTAGAGTAACTAAAGATAGACTTTAACTTATTGATTGAAATTTTGCTCATTATTAACTTGTCAGACTGAATTACATTAAACAAATCTAGATTTTCAGCAAAACATTTTTTTGCATATCCTTGAACTAACTTATAGGATTTTTCTCTTGTAATGCCAGTTTTTGTGAGCTCTAGCATCACTTCTTGTGAAAAAATAAGCCCTTTAGTAAGATTAAGATTCTCTAACATTTTTTTTGGATAAACAATCATATTATTTAAAACACCTGCTAATCTTACAAGAGCAAAATCCAAAGTAATATTAGCGTTAGGACCAATATTTCTCTCAACGCTTGAATGTGAAATATCTCTTTCGTGCCATAATGCAATATTTTCAAGTGCTGGAACAACAGAACTTCTTACCATTCTTGCAAGTCCTGTTAAATTTTCACTTAAAATTGGATTTTTTTTATGGGGCATTGCTGATGAACCCTTTTGACTTTTAGAAAAGTACTCTTGTAATTCATAAATTTCTGATCTTTGTAAATGTCTTATTTCTATAGCAACCCGTTCAATACTCCCTGCTATGATGCCTAGAACTGAAAAATAAAATGCATGTCGATCTCTTGGGATTATTTGAGAAGAGATTGGTTCAATTTTTAATCCAAGTTTTTTTGCAACATGTCTCTCAACATTAGGATCTACATTCGCAAATGTTCCAACAGCTCCAGAGATCGCACAAGTTGATATTTGATTTATAGCGTAAACTAATCTTTCTTTATTTCTTTTAAACTCCTCATAAAAGGAAGCTAATTTTAATCCAAATGTTATTGGTTCAGCATGAATTCCATGACTACGACCAATACAAGGAGTAAATTTATATTTTCTAGCTTGTTTTTTTAATATTCTTAAAATTTGATCTATGTCTTTTATAATAATTTTTCCTGATTGAACTAATTGAATATTAAAACTTGTATCTACTACATCAGATGAAGTCATGCCAAGATGTAGGTATCTAGCTTTAATTCCAGCTTTTTCTGTAATTGAAGTTAAAAAAGCAATTACATCATGTTTGACCTTACTTTCAATTTGATGAATTCTTTTTACATTTATTTTAGCTTTTTTCTTAACTACAGATGAAACACCTCTTGGTATTTGGCCGAGTTTTTCCATTGCTTGAGCTGCAGCAATTTCAACATCTAACCAAATTTTGTATTTATTTTCTTCAGACCAAATGTCTGTTAATTCTTTTCGAGAGTATCTTTTAATCATCAATTATAAATATGGAGGCTTTAAATAACCTTTAACAGATTCTGTAAATATTTCATAACCATTTTCAGTAATTCCAACAGTGTGCTCAAATTGTGCCGACATAGATTTGTCCTTTGTCACTGCAGTCCACCCATCATTGAGCATTTTTATATTAAATTTACCAGCATTAATCATCGGCTCTATTGTAAAAGTCATTCCAGGTTTTAAATCTGTACCTGTATTTTTTGATCCATAATGTAAAATATTCGGTGGTTCATGAAATTGGGTGCTTATACCGTGACCACAAAAATCCTTAACTACAGAGAAACCTTTTTCTTCAATATAGGATTGTATTTCATGTCCTATATCTCCCAGTTTAATACCAGGTTTTAAGATTTTAATTGCTTTCATCATAGACTGATAAGTTGCATCAATTAGATTATTTAATTTTACAGAGGTCTTTCCAATGCAAAACATTCTACTTGTATCGCCGTAATGTTCGTTAATAATAGCTGTTACATCTACATTAAGTGCATCTCCTTCAACCAAAACTCTATCCTCTGTAGGTACACCATGACATACAACATGATTTAAAGACGTGCATAGAGATTTAGTAAAACCACGATAATATAGTGGGGCAGAATGACCACCATTATCTCTTATAAACTCATACCCTAGCTTATCTATATATGATGTTGAGACACCTTCTTTAATATTATCCGTTAACATGTCTAAAGTTTGCGCAGCTAACTTTCCTGCTATCCTCATTTTTTCAAATTTCTCAGTGTAATTACTCATTAATAATTTCTATTTTTTTATCTATATAAATTTTTTTAGAACTAATTTTACATCTATAAGCCAAAAAACTTACCCCTGCTTTTTTAGCTATTAAATAATTTTCATAGTATTTATTATCAATATCCTTAGCTATTTTAAAGTACTCCATATTTTGTATTTGTACTAAAAATATTAAGTATGATTTATAGCCTTTCTTTATGGCATCAATAAGGGTAAGCAAATGTTTTGATCCCCTGGCTGTAATAGTATCTGGAAACTCAGCTGTTTTTTTGTCTCTAAAAAGAGTAACATTTTTTACTTCTAGGAAACTTTTTTGACCTTTTTTCTCAATTAAAAAATCAAATCTAGTCTCTTTATTAAAAAAAACTTCTGAATTAATCTTATCATTATTTTTCAATTCTTTTATGAGGTTATTATTTAATCCGTGATGCACAATCTTATTTGCTCTATGAGTATTTATTCCGACAAAGTTTTTTTTGACCTTAATAATTTCTAGACCGTATTTTAATTTTCTTTTTGGATCATCATGCTTGAATAAATGAACTTCATTTCCTTTATCTAGCAAACCTTTCATTGATCCAGTATTTGGACAATGTGCAGTAACAATTTCTTTATTTAGATTTACATCAACAAAAAATCGCTTATATCTTTTGATTAATTTGCCTTTTAATAAAGACTTGGTAAATTCCATATTCGAATTATACATATAATATGAATAAAAACACAAAAGTAAATGCTGCGATATTAATCATCGGCAACGAAATTCTTTCCGGTAGAACCCAAGACACTAACACAAGTACTTTAGCAACATGGCTCAACTCTATCGGTGTTAAAGTACATGAGGTTAGAGTTATTCCTGATGTAGAAAAAACAATCGTTGATACACTTAATGTTTTAAGAAAATTCAATGATTATGTTTTTACAACCGGGGGAATTGGTCCTACCCATGACGATATTACTGCAGAGTCAGTTTCAAAGGCATTTGGATTGAAATATGAAATACATAAAGAAGCATTTAAAATATTAGAAACATATTACAATAAAGGAGAATTTAATAAGGGCAGACAAAGAATGGCATGGATGCCAGAAAATGCAAAGCTAATTTTAAATCCAACAAGTGGAGCTCCAGGATTTAGCGTTGAAAATGTATTTTGTTTACCGGGAGTTCCTTCAATAATGAAATCTATGTTAGGAGGCTTAAAAAATAGGATAGTTGGTGGCGAGCCAATTTTGAGTCTTACAATTAGCTTAAAAACTGTAGAAAGTGAAATTGCAAATTCATTGACACAAGTTCAAGATAATAATCAGGATGTTGAAATTGGAAGTTACCCTTTCTTTCATGCTGGCAAATTAGGAGTTTCAATAGTTCTTAGGTCAGATGATCAATCTAAAATCGATGAATGTAATCTACAAATTTTAAAGTTTGTAAATGAAAAAAAAATTGAAGTAGTAGACCGTTAATGCTTTACTTTGCATACGGAAGTAATCTTAATCATTTTCAGATGAGACGAAGATGCAAAGACAGTTTTTTTCTAAAGAAAATTAATTTAAAAGATTTTATATTGACTTTTAGAAGTAAATATAGGGCTGCAGATATTGAACCAAAAAAAAACTCGATTGTTCCAGGAGGACTATTTGAAATATCCAAAAGTGATGAAAAGAAACTTGATATCTATGAGGATTTTCCAATTTTGTATAAAAAAATTTATTTTAATTATTATGGAAAAAAAGTAATGACTTACACAATGGTAAAAAAGACACCCTTTAGATTTCCTACAGAAAGATATTTAAATATTATTAAAAAAGGCTACCTTGATTGTAATTTAGAAAAAAAATTTTTAAATAAAGCATTATTAATTAAATAAAAACTTTATTAAATATTAGACTTAGAAATAAATGAAAATATCACGCAGACAGTTAAAATTGATCGAAAGTTTAAACAATGATCAAGAAAAGGCAAACAGATTATATAAACCAGGTCCTTATTGGTCTTACAAATGCAAAAAAGCTAGCGATTGGATCTTAAAAAAAGGTTTTGATGATTTTCGTGGTTTAAATTCACCAGTGGCCACAAGTTATGGAGATAACCTCATACTTGATAAAAGAAATGAATTTGGTTTAAATTTTAAATCAAGAATTTTAATAGCAATATCAAATTTACCCATTATTAAGAAGTTGTATCAAAATCAACTTCAATTGACAAAAAATAATATTGAAAAATTTCTTAGATATCAAAATTTCTTTTATCAACAAAACAAAAGAGTCGAATATTTAATTAATAATTACAATCTTGATCAAACTACTCTATTTGAAAGCGTAAATAATTTTGAATACAAAGGTAAATTATACTCGTGCTTATATTTAGTAAACTTAAATATATTAGATGAAATTTCCAAAATTATTGATTTAAGAAATATTAATAGTGTATTTGAAATTGGTGGAGGATTTGGATCAAATATTCATATTATGTTGCAAAATTTTAAAAACATTAAAAAAATTATTTATATGGATATTTCACCCAACCTGTTTATTGGAACTGAGTATTTGCGATATTTTTATAAAGACGCAGTTAAAGATTATGTAGATACAAAGGATAAAGAAATAAAGTTTTTAAATAACAATGATTTAGAAATATTTTGTTTACCCCCATGGCAATTACCCAATATTTCTTCAAGAATTGATTATTTTCATAACGCAAGTTCTTTTCAAGAAATGACAAAAGAAATTATAATAAATTATTCAAATTATATTAGTAAAATACTAAAAGATAAGGGATCAATATCACTCATATATTATAATAATGATAATCCAAAAACCGTAAAAATAGATGAAATAAAAAA
>CABZPB010000026.1 GCA_902527485.1 uncultured Pelagibacteraceae bacterium | reverse complement strand
GGCGAAAGTGAGATTACGATTTATGGATGTAGATCTATGTTAGAAGAAAATGCAATTCAAATTTTACAATTTGATTGTACAATGTTTGGAGGTTTTACTAACGGTAAAAAACTATCTGCATTATGTGAGTTAAATCATTTAGATATTGCTCCACATCATGATTGCTATATTCATGCTCCTTTAGTTGCATCATCTCCATCTGGAAGAATAGTTGAATCATTTGATGATGAAAGGGATCCACTACAAGCAGAATTATTCGAGAATCCTCATAAAATGAGTAATGGATGGATTTATTTAAATGAAAACCCTGGTTTAGGATTTGAAATTTCTGAAACCGCGTTAAAAAAGTTTGGGAAATTAGTTTACAAAAACAAATAAACATCTAGTTTTAATTTATGCGGTTTAATTCTGAACAAATACAAAAAATTGGTAAGGAAATAAGTAACAAAGTTGAGGGTAAAACTCTGTTCGATGAATTCTCTCGAGGAAGATATAGTACAGATGCATCAGTTTACCAAATTAAACCCCTGGGAGTAGTTCTTCCAAAGGACACTAATGATGTTCTGAATATAATGGACTATTCTCAGCAAAATTCTATTCCTTTGTTGGCTAGAGGTGGTGGCAGCTCACAATGTGGTCAAACTGTAGGTGAAAGTTTGGTTCTTGATTATTCAAAGCACCAAAATAAAATTTTAGAACTTAATGTTGAGGAAAAATATGTATGGGTTCAGCCCGGTGTTGTATTGGATCATTTAAATTCATATTTAAAACCTTATGGTTTATGGTTTCCAGTAGATGTATCAACAAGTAGCAGAGCAACTATTGGAGGTATGTCAGCAAATAATTCATGTGGATCAAGATCTTTGTATTATGGAAACATGGTTCATAATGTATTAGCGATTGAGGCAATTTTAGATGATGGTTCATTACATACTTTTGATCAGATTAAAAAAAATTATTTAGCAACAACTAATAATCAAGATCGTTTTTATAAAATTATCGATAAGTTTGTAAATTTAAGGCAACAGGTAAGTAAAGACATAGATGAAAATTGGCCAACTACACAAAGAAGAGTTGGGGGATATAATATTGATTTAATAGATACAAATGGATTTAATTCATCAAATCTCTTAGTTGGGTCAGAGGGAACGTTAACTCTTTTTAATAAAATCAAATTAAAATTATCTGATATTCCTAAAAATAAAATATTAGGTGTTTGTTATTTTGATAATTTTCACCAATCAATGGAGTTAACAAAAGAGATTGTAAAATTAAAACCTACTTGTGTTGAATTAATGGATCAAAATCTATTAAATCTTGCAAAAGAAATACCAATGTATGCAGGTGGAATTAAGAAATATATAAAAGGTAATCCAGAAGCAGTTTTAATGGTTGAATTTATAGACACCGACAAAAGTGTATATGAAAAGAAGATAAAGGATCTTGAATATTTAGTTTTAAATCAAAATAAAAAAAACCAATTTTCTTACTATACAGATTTGTCAGAACAAAAAGATGTTTTTGAAATTAGAAAAGCAGGATTAAATATCTTAATGTCAATGAAGGGTGATAAAAAACCTGTTGCTTTCATAGAAGATTGTGCTGTTTCATTAGATCATCTAGCTGAATACACAGCTAGACTGAATGAAATATTTAAAAAATATGATACCAGCGGGATGTTCTATGCTCATGCTTCTGTAGGAACACTCCATGTAAGACCAGTTTTAAATATGAAATCAGATAAAGATATAAAAAATATGAAGTCTATTTCCCAAGAGGCTTTTGAGATGGTAAAAAAGTATAAAGGTTCACACTCAGGTGAACATGGCGATGGAATTGTTAGATCTGAGTTCCATGAGATGATGTTTGGTAAAAAAATTACTAATGCGTTTGAGGAAATAAAAGATACTTTTGATAGCAAAAATCTACTGAACCCAGGAAAAATTGTCAGACCATTTAAATCTAATGACAGATCTTTAATGAGGTACAAATCTGGTTATCAGACAGAAAAAATTAATACTCATTATGATTGGTCGAATTGGGGACAATTTTCTGACGCTATTGAAATGTGTAACAACAATGGTGCATGTAGAAAATTAGACTCGGGGGTAATGTGCCCTTCATATAGAGTTACAAAAGAGGAAAAAGATTTAGTTAGAGGAAGAGCAAATACTCTTAGATTGGCACTGTCTAATCAGTTACCTGAGGGATCTTTTGTATCAAAAGAAATGTATGAAACAATGGAACTCTGTGTAAGCTGTAAAGCTTGTCAGAGGGAATGTCCCATGTCAGTTGATATGGCTAAAATGAAAAGTGAATTTTTATCCCATTACTACCAAAAATTTAGCATGAGAATAAAAGATAGAATTATTTCAAATATGCCAAAACTAATCTGGTTATATAGAATTGTGAATCCAATTATTAATAAGATTAAAAATTATCCACTTATATCTAATATTATAAGAAAATTTGGTTTTGCAACTGAAAGAAGTCTGCCTGAGGTTCAAAATCAAAGGGCATTAAAAGATATTTATCAGAATCAAGAAATTTCAGAAAATAAAGTTATTTTGTTTGCAGATACATTTAATATCAATTTTGAAAATGAAAATTTAGTCTACACAATTAAAGTATTAAATAAATTTGGTTATCAAGCAATAATTCCAAGTTTTGGCAATGATAAGCTTAAAAGACCACTTTGTTGTGGCAGGACATATATTTCTTATGGTCAATTGGATAAAGCTGCTGAAGAACTAAATAGATTTAATAATTATATAATTAGAAATAATTATTTTGATTTACCAATTGTGGGAATTGAACCTTCATGTTTGTTAACTTTTAGTGATGAGTATCAATCACTAAAAGGTATAGAAAATAAGGATAAAATAAATAATAAATTCTATTTACTTGAAGAGTTTATTTTAGAACAAATTAAAAAAGATAAAGATGTAAAATCAAATAAATTTACTCAAAATGTTTTAATTCATGGACACTGTCATCAAAAATCTCAAGATAGAATGAAAGGTCTTAAAAATCTTTTATCTGAATTAAATATTAATAATGAAATGATTGACTCGAGCTGTTGTGGAATGGCAGGTTCTTTTGGATATGATAGTAAAACTTATGAAACTTCAAAAAAAATGGCTAATTTATCTTTAATACCCGCTATTAATAATAGTGATGAAAATGATTTTATTGTTTCAAATGGTACTAGTTGTAGACACCAGATTTCTGATTTATCAGAAAAAAAAGGTAAACATGTTTCCGAATTATTATTTAAAATATTTGAAACTGTAAATTAAAGTATTATTTTCCTATTATAAAATTCATCTATTTGTTCATCTTTATAGCCAAAATTTTGCATTATCTCTCTAGTGTGCTCACCTAAATCTGGAGCACCTTTAGATTTTTCAGTTTTACTTTTTGAAAATTTAATTGGCATTCCAACAGCTTTGCTTTTGCCAGCCTTTGTATTATTCACTTCGATAATCATCTCTCTTTCAATAGTTTGTGGGTCTCTAAACATGTCAGTTATTGAATTGATAGGTCCACAAGGTAAACCATTTTCATCAAAAATTATTAACCATTCCTCGGATGTTTTTTTTATTAGCTCCTCATTCAATATTTCTACAAGCTCATTTAAATTCTTTTTTCTACTTGAATTAGATGAAAATTTCTCATTATCATTTAAATCTGCACGATTAATTGCTTTTAATAACATTAACCATGTATTTTGATTTGAGGCACCAACAGTTATCCATTTATCTTTTGTTTTAAACGCTTGATACGGAGCGGTCAAAGGATGAGCAGATCCAAGTGGACGAGGAGACACTCCAGTTGCACCAGCAATAGCTGATTGCCAGTAAGTATGAACAATTCCTGCTTCATATAAAGATGTATCTACTTTTTGACCCTCACCTGTTTTATCTCTATGTATTAAAGCTGCTAAAATACCACTCGCTGCGAGTAACCCAGCTGTAATATCTGTAAGAGGTGCCCCAACTTTCATTGGTGGTTTATTTGTGTCCTCCCCCGTAATACTCATTAAGCCACTCATTCCTTGGGCTACTAAATCAAATCCACCTTTATCTGCATAAGGTCCTGTTCTACCATACCCAGAAATTTCACATAAAATAATTTTAGGATTAATTTTAGATATCTCATCATAACCAATGCCTAATTTTTCCAATGTTCCTTTTCTAAAGTTTTCCAAAACTACATCAGATTTTTTGACCATAGTCTTAAAAATCTCAATTCCTTCCTTATCTTTTAAATTTAAAGCAATGCCTTTTTTATTTCTATTCATCATTAAATAAGCAGCTGATACACCATTTACATCGGGAGGAAGGAAATTTCTTGTATCATCTCCACCTGGTGTCTTTTCGATTTTTATAACCTCCGCACCAAGATCAGCTAACAAAAGTCCACATGTCGGGCCAGCCATAATTTGAGCCATCTCTAAAACTCGAACGCCTTTTAATGATGATGCCATGTGGTATTTATTTGTTTTTAAATTTTGGCTTGGTTTTGTTTAAGAAAGACTGATAACCAATTTTGAAATCCATAGTATCATAACATTTGTAACCTAGATTATTAATTTTTTCAGTTACTTTACCCTCCTTTAAAATATTTCTGGCAAATTGCTTATGCCATCTAGTAACTTTAGGTGCACCCTCACATATAAGTTCAGCTGATTTATATGCCTCTTTTTTAACATCCTCATCATTTACAACTCTATTAATTAATCTTTTTTCTAATGCTTCCTCTGCACTAAAAACTCTTCCCTCGAACAAAATTTCCATAGCTGTTGAATAAGTAGTTGCATTTAAAAGTACTTCTAATTCTTTTGCTGCCATGGTTAAACCAAGTCTTTTAATTGGAATTCCAAACCTAGAGCTTTTCCCACAAATTCTAATATCACAACAGGCAGCTATTTCTAAACCACCACCTACACAAATTCCCTCGATCATAGCTATAGTAGGTATTGGACAATTAAAAATTGCACCTAAAGTTCCATGTAAAAACTTACCATAAGATTTTGCTAGTTTCGATGAGGACCTTTCCTTTTTAAATTCACCGATGTCATTTCCAGGTGAAAATGATTTACCGCCTTCACCTCGAATGATGATACATCTCAAATTTTTTTCTTTTGATATCTTTTTAAAAATCTTACCCAATTTAATCCACATGGGTTTTGTCATAGCATTTAACTTTTCGGGTCTATTAATAATTACCTCAGATAAATAGTCATTTATTTTATTCATTTTAATTAAATCACTCATCTAACTCCTATAAAAATATTCAACTAATGTCATTGGTATAGCTGGGACATAAGTTACTAAAAGTAATAATATTAATAACACACATATAAAAGATATGTTAGATCTTGTAACATCCCAAATATCTGCTTTGGCAACAGAGCAAGCTGTAACTAATACACTTGCTACTGGCGGCGTTTGTTGTCCAATTGCTAAATTTAAAGTTACAATTATCCCAAAGTGAACGGGGTCAATTCCTACAGCATTAACTAATGGCATAACTATTGGTACTGTTAAAATGATCGCTGCTACAGAATGCAAAAAGAAACCTATTATCAATAAAAAGACATTTAATATGCCTAGAACTGCGTATTTATTATTTGTAAAATCAATAATTGACTCGGCGACTTTCTGAGGAATTTGCTCAATCGTTAAAAATTCACCTAATAAAACTGAAGCAGCTACTAATAACATCACTGACGCTGTCTGTATCGCTCCCTCAGTGGCTGACTCATATAACCTTTTAAAATCTATTTCTTTATATATAAAACCAATTATTAAAGATGCTACAACAGCTAAGCCGGCTCCTTCTGTGGCAGTTACAACTCCACCAAAAATCCCTCCTAAAATGATTACCGGTAATAAAAATGCTAATGCCGCATCTTTTGCGGTCTTTTTGACATTTGGAATGTTAAATGTTTCTTCTACAGGAAAGTTTTTTCTTCTTGCTGTTACATAAGCAGCTAACATTAAGAAGAATCCACCAATTACTCCTGGAATAATTCCGGCTACAAATAATTGGACAACTGAACTTTGTGCCATAACTGCGTAAACAATCATTGGTATTGATGGTGGAATGATAATTGCTAGAGATGCTGAGGACGAAGTGACTGCAGCAGCAAATGCTCCTGGATATCCCTTTTTCTTCATCGCTGGGATTAAAATTGAACCCAAAGCAGCAACATCTGCTACAGCTGATCCAGAAATTTCAGCAAAAAACATTGAGGTTGCAATATTGATCATGCTCAATCCACCTTTAATAAATCCAACAAGAGCAGAGGCAAAAGCTATCAATCTTCTAGAAATTCCGGCACTATTCATAATAGATCCAGCTAGTATAAATAATGGAATTGCAATCAATGGAAACTTCATTGATCCATCAAACATTACAATTGCAGTATCGATTAAAAAACTTGTGCCTGTCTTCATTACCATTGCTATTATAGTTGTAACTGCAAGGCCAATCGCTATAGGTACATTTATTGATAAAAGAAGCAACAAGACCATAAACATTGTGAGAATTACCATTAAATATCTCCTGTTTGCTCTTCACCTGTATTTTGAAGGACTAAATTTTTATAATCCTCTGGTATTCTTAAGGTTTCAGATAAAATAAATAAGCACGAAGCTATTGGAATTACAGATTGAACAAATGGCTGAGGAACCCATTCCAATGTTACTAAAGTTTCACCCGTTATTAAAGTTAAAACTAAGTACCCGTAATATGCTAACAATATTAAAAAACCATAAACAACTAGTTTAGAGAAAACAAAAAAAATTTTTCTTAACGGTAGTGGAAAAGCTTTAAAAATACTTGGAACACTTATATGTGAACCTTTAAGTGCAGCATAGGCTGAACCATAATATGTTATCCATGCAAGTTGAACTGCTGCAACCTCATCATACCAAACTAAAGCACTGCCGGCAAAACGGAAAGTAACTCCAAGTAAAACTGTTACTGCCAATGCAACCATCATTATAAACAGTATTAGTTTTAGAATTTTTTCGTAGGAATTTATAAAATTTTGTAATTTCATACTGTATTCAGGCCCTCTGAGTGAGGGCCTGATGAAAGTTTCTTCTTTATATTAGTTTGCTAAAGCTGATACTTTTTTAACTAAAGCACCACCTGTAGGGACTTCTGATCCAAATTGATCGTAGATTCCTTTACTAGCAGAAATAAAGGCACCTTTGTCCGCTTCATTTACTTGGACACCAGCATCTTTAATTACTTTTAATAAAGATTTTTCAAGTTTAGCAGCTTCTTTGTATACAAATTTCTGTGTATCTTGAGCAGCTTTTTCTAAAATATCTTGAACATCTGCAGGAAGTTTATTCCAATGATCCTTATGAACAGTTACATAAGCAGGAGTGTAAACGTGACCTGTAATTGATAAATATTTTTGAACTTCTTGAAATTTAGCACTAGCTATTTGAGCATATGGGTTTTCTTGTCCATCCATTGTACCTGTTTTTAAAGCAGTAAATACCTCAGAAAAAGACATTGGAGTTGGGTTTGCACCATATGATTGGAACATTTTAACTCTCCATTTTGATTTAGGAGTTCTTAATTTAATTCCTTTTAAATCACCTGGAGTATTAATTGGTCTAGTATTATTTGTTATATGTCTAAAACCATTTTCCCATACAGCAATAACTTTATATCCTGTTTTATCTTCAAGATTTTTAAACATTCCTGGTAAAACATTTTTTTCAACTTTAGCCATGTGCTTTCTATCTTTAATAATAAAAGGCATATCAAAAACACCAAACTCATCATGAATTGAAGCCATTACTGATGAAGGTAACCACATATTAACTGTACCTAATTTTAGTTTTTGCATTCCTTGTTTATCTTTTCCAAGTTGCGATGAACCAAAAACAGTTACTTTACCTTTATTTCCTAATCTTTTATTTGCAAGTTTAGCAAATTCATCAACAGAAGCAGAAAATAAAGACCCTGGTTTACCTACGTGTCCAAATTTTACTTCTACTGAATTTGCAGCGAAACTTAAAAATAAAGATGAGAACAATACAACGATTATTTTACTTAATTTATTCATATTATTTCCCTCTAGTTATTATTTATTTAAAAGAGGTTACCTAAAATATGAATATAGATCTAGTGAATAAATTAGCTAAGTTAAAAATATGATTAAAGAAAAATTGGAGGAAAACTAAGCTTATTGAATACTAGCTTGTGATTTGTCATCTTTTTTAGGCATATCAACCTCAACCCACTCTGTTTTTTTTAACTCTTTAGTTAAAGCGATTTTAAGGACTTCATCTGCAAACTCAACAGGAGTAATTTTAATAGCGTCTATAATCTTTTTTGGTATATCAACAAGATCTTTTTCATTTTCCTTTGGTATTAATACTTCAGTGATACCAGCTCTATGAGCAGCTAATAATTTTTCTTTTAAACCACCAATTTGTAATACTTGCCCAGTTAAAGTAACTTCACCAGTCATAGCTAAATCCTTTCTGACAGGAATATTAGTGATTGATGAAACAATCGAAGTTACCATACCTATTCCAGCTGATGGACCATCTTTTGGTGTTGCTCCCTCAGGTACATGAATATGAAAATCTTTTTTTTCAAATAATGGAGGAATAATTCCATATTCTAAACATTTTGACCTTACAAATGATTTTGCTGCTTTAACTGACTCTTGCATTACATCGCCGAGTTTACCAGTTATTTGCATACGGCCTTTTCCAGGCATAGTAACCGTCTCTATTTTTAAAATTTCTCCTCCATATTCTGTCCAAGCTAATCCTGTGACTACACCTACTCTACTTTCGTTTTCTAATTCGCTAGATTTAAATTTAGGCACACCTAAAAAATTTGATAGATTTTTATTATCGATATCTATTTCCTTGCTCTCACCTGACACAACTTTTTTAACAACTTTTCTCGCAATCTTAGAAATTTCTCTCTCTAAGTTTCTTACTCCTGACTCTCTTGTATAACTTCTAATTACTTCTTTGATAATATCATCACTTAAATTCATCTCCTTTTCTTTTACACCGTTGTCTTTAATCTGTTTTGGAAGAAGATATTTATTAGCAATGTTGATTTTTTCATCTTCAGTATAACCGGCTAATCTTATTACCTCCATTCTATCTAATAATGGGGGCAAAATATTAAGCGTATTAGCTGTTGTCACAAACATTACATCAGACAAATCATAATCAACTTCAAGATAGTGATCATTGAATGTTGTATTTTGTTCTGGATCCAAAGCTTCTAATAAAGCTGATGAAGGATCACCTCTGTAGTCGTTGCCGACTTTATCAATTTCGTCTAACAAAATAAGAGGATTTTTTGTTCCTGCTTTTTTCATCATTTGAATAATTTTACCAGGTAATGAACCAATGTAGGTCCTTCTGTGACCTCTTATTTCTGCTTCATCTCTCATGCCGCCAACTGACATTCTCACAAATTCTCTGTTCGTCGCTTTTGCGATTGATTTACCTAAAGATGTTTTTCCTACACCTGGGGGACCAACTAAACAAAGAATTGGACCTTTTATTTTTTCCATTCTTTTTTGCACTGCTAAAAATTCAATAATTCTCTCTTTAACTTTTTCTAAACCAAAGTGATCTTTATCCAATACCTCTAGAGCATTTTTTAAATCAATTGCTACATCACTTTTTTTATACCATGGAAGATCTATCATCCAGTCTAAGTAATTTCTTACAACGGTTGCCTCTGCAGACATTGGACTCATATTTTTCAATTTTTTTAATTCTTGGAGACACTTCTTTTCAACATCTTTTGGCATTTTGGATTTAAGGATTGCTTTGTTTAAACTTGTGTTCTCGTCTTTACCATCCTCTATTTCTCCTAACTCTTTTTGGATAGCCTTTAATTGCTCATTTAAATAATACTCTCTTTGAGTTTTTTCCATTTGAGTTTTAACTCTGCCTCTAATTCTTTTTTCAACTCCAATAATACTTGTCTCATTTTCCATTATTTTTATAATTGCATTTAATCTTTTCTTCACATCAATGGTCTCGAAAATTTGTTGTTTTTCTGAAATTGTCGCTGTGATGTGAGAAGCAATGTTATCTGCTATCTGAGAAGGGTCCTTTAATTTTTTTATTGTATTAATAGTTTCACTAGAAATTTTTTTATTTATTGACGTTAACTTTTCCATTCGTCTAATTGCTGTTACAGCTAATGGATACAAATCCTCTTCATTTTCGATCTCATCATTATAAGCTGTAAAATCACAAGAAATAAATTTTTCGTTATCTTTAAAATCAATTATCTTTACTCTTCGAAAACCCTCAACTAAAACTTTCACTGTTCCATCTGGGAGTTTCAATAATTGTAAAATAGTTCCCTCACATCCATACATAAATATATCTGTTTTTTTAGGATCATCTATTTCTGAATTTTTTTGAGTTACTAGGATTATTTTTTTTTCTTTTTTCATCACTTCGTTTAAAGCAGAAATTGATTTATCTCTGCCAACAAACAAGGGGATTACCATACTTGGAAAAACCACGATATCTCTTAGTGGCAATAACGGTAGAGAAGTTTTTACATCCATAAAACCAATATGGATATTAAATTTTTTTTTGCAATAGCTTTTTACAAGTTATTATGGTTATTAAGCCGCTGTTGTCTTGGTTGTTTTAGATTTACCATCTTTTTTTGAGTGAACGATAATGGGCTGCGACAGACCTTTAGCTGCTGATGAGTCGACTATTACTTCTTCAATATTTTCTTGACTCGGTAAATCATACATCGTTTTAAGAAGTATATTTTCTAAAATAGACCTTAAACCTCTTGCCCCTGTTTTTTTGCTAATTGCTTTTATTGCTATTTCTTTTAGTGCAGATTCTTTAAATATTAATTTTGCACCATCAAGTTTGAATAATTCCTGATATTGCTTTGTTAAAGAATTTTTAGGCTCCTGCAGTATCTTGATCAAAGAT
>CABZPB010000025.1 GCA_902527485.1 uncultured Pelagibacteraceae bacterium | reverse complement strand
CTATTTTTATTCCATTAGGTGCAATCCATAGAATAGAAAACCCATATAAAAAACCAGTGAAAATTATTGAAGCTCAAGTAGGCTCAATTTTAAAAGAAACAGATATTGTTCGATACCAGGACGTTTATGGCCGTGTTAAATAATTAACACGACCACAAAAATATATTTAAAACCAACTGTTTGGTATTATTATATAATGTATTGCAAGCACTATACCTACTGAAACAGTTAAGCCGAATACCATTTTTAGGAAATCTTTTCCAATTAATGGAAAGACGTAACCCAACTTATATTCTTTGTTCATGCTAGCTATAGCGAGTTCTCTTCCACATAATAAACCAACAAAAACCCATGTCGTAGACATAGGTAAATCGTTTAGTTCTTTAAAGTAGAATAAGACACCAGCATAAATTACATTAATAATTGTTGCTGATCTTGCGTACCTTGTTCCTGTTTTTTCAAGAACAACTTTTTGAATTGGTCCACCTTGAATGTAGAAAATATAGAATAACAGTGCTGTAAAGTAACCCATTACTATTAAAAGCAATGTTAAATCTAATTCTCTAGGTAGATACACGGCAATATTAGCCACATCGTGAGACAACCACACCCACCATAACCAACCAGAAGAAATCCAAACACTATTTCTCCAGAAGCCTACCCATTTTTCATCTACTTCATCAAATTTTTCATTAATAAATTTAGAGACAGCTATCCAGGCAATATAAGCAACCATTGCTGCTAAACCATACCCAACGACGCTTTTCATAAGCATTTTTTCAAGCACAACCGTTGAGGCAAATGCTGAAAGAACTAAAAAGGTGGTTGAAACAGGTATTCCAATTCTTGTTAATAATAATAGTATTGCAGGTGCTACTGCGTGATACCATTGAATTTCTTGATAAGGTATTCTAGTTAATCTTCCATAAGAAATATCACCATCATACGAATACCATCCCCATGCTAACGCAATAATCATAACAGCTGACGCAGATCCTGCGAGAGTATACCATTTAAACCACTTCTTTTTCGAAGCTATAAATGTACCTAGTGTTTGAATTGAGTCGTTAGCGATTACGCTATAACCGGCAAGGCCAAAGCCTATAACCGTGTAAACTAAAGTCATATCCATTTTTTTCTCCTTTATATTATTGTTTTCGGCTCCTATCGATTCATGACTTAAGATCTGTTTTATGTGAGAATAAAAAATATTCTATTAAAGAATAAATTAGTTTTAGGATTAGCGGGAGGATTCGTCGACTATTATACTATTAAATACTGGTGTCTACTTTAAAATGTTTTTTATTTCTAAATAAAGTTGTTTTATTTAATTAGTTTCTTAATAAAATATACAGCTATTAGAGCTCCCAAAAATTCAGCTAAAATATATACAGGCGTATTCAAATAATTAATTCCCGTAAAAGAATCAGTAAAAGTTCTTGCTATAGCAACAGCTGGATTTGCAAAAGATGTTGATGATGTGAACCAATAACCGGCCATAATATATGTAGCTACACTTGCAGCTATTGTTATTTTGCCATCTTTTAGAGTGGCAAAAATAATAAAAATTAAACCAAAAGTAGCAATTATTTCAGATAAGAAAATATGAAAGCCATCCCTATTTTTTGTTGATAACTCAAGAATATTGTGTTCAAAAAAAACATTAGCCAACATAACACCTAGCAAACAACCAAGTATTTGGGCAGGAATATATATGATCAGAAGGTTTCCATTGATTTTTTTTCTTAAAAACATCGCTAAACTTACAAAAGGATTGAAATGTGCACCTGAAATATTTGCAAAAGCAGTTATTAAAACGAATAGACCAGCTCCAGTTGCAAGTGTATTGGCTGTTAATCTTAAAGCATTATCATTTGTGAGGTTTTCAGCCATTATTCCAGATCCAACAATAACCATTACTAAAAAGCTACTTCCGATAAATTCACCTAGAAATATTTTGTTAGTATTTTTCACTAGATAATAATTTTATAAATTCCTATTAAAAATAATGGTATTTGTAATCCAAAGTTAGTTAGTATTGCTTTATCTTTACTAATAAATCCAGCGATAGTCCATCCAACAACTCCTAATCCATGAAAATATATATTTAATGGATATATATTTAAATTTGTAAGAAGTATTCCCACTAAAACTAGAAACGTACTGATCCACTTAAGATATTTTTTTATAAACATAAAATCCCCTTTTGTTGTTATTATTTCAGTTATGTTAAGAATTTATTACAGTTTATAGGAAAAATAATCTTATTTTTTGTCTTCCCAATCAAATCTTGGAAAAGAATCAAAAATTTTAAAGATACCATCCGACCATTGATCACAGACTTTAGAATATTCAGTATCAGTGATATTTAAGCATTTTTGTGAAGCGATTTTATATTCATCTTTTTTATAGACAGCAAAATCAATAGGAGGGCCTACGGTTAAATCACTTTTTAAAGTTGAGTCCATTGAAATTAGGGCACAACGTGATGCATCACCAATAGATACACTAGGTTTTATAACTCTATCTAAAATAGGTTTGCCGTATTTTACTTCACCAATAACTAGATAAGGTTTGCTATCAGCTGGTTTAATATAATTTCCTTGAGAGTACACTAAGTATAATTCTAATGGTTGACCTTTGATCTGCCCACCAACTAAAAAAGATGAACCTAATAAAACTGTATCTGTGTTTATTCCTTTAGGAGCTGAATGCTCTATATTTAAAGATCCTATATATGATGCAATTTGATCAAAATCTTTACAGGTATTTAAATTCATTATCCCACTGTCGCCCTTAAGATCTTTTTCAATAGATTTATATACTGCTTGAGATGTACCTAAGTTTCCAGAAGTAACTATAATGATACTCCTATCACCAACATCATGAACAAACATTTTTGAATAAATGTTAACATTGTCTAATCCAGCGTTTGTTCTAGAGTCTGATGCAAATACAATTCCGTCTTGAGCTTTAATGCCAACACAATAAGTCATAACTATTAATAAACCTTATTTATCTATCATATATTTAAAATCAAGCATATCTGATATAACTATAACGCATTTGAATATTTAGGTTAATTATTAAAGAATTGTCGTATGGCGGGGAAACTCTGGGATAACTACAATGCTACAAAAGCATACGATGGCTATTTTACTAGTGAAAATAAACTAAGAAAACATGCGGTTATAATTTCGAATATTTTAGAAAGATACGGAAAGGATAAACTTCAAGAAATTGAAAAAAATTGCCAAAGCACAATAAGTGCTAGAGGGATTAATTTTAGAGTTTATGCTGCTAACAATAGGGCGGAGGAAAAAAAATGGCCTCTAGATATAATTCCAAGAATAATACCGAAAGCACAATGGAACAAAGTAACCAAAGGTCTTAAACAAAGAGTTAAAGCCTTAAACTTGTTTATTGATGATGTTTATAATCAAAAGAAAATTTTTAAAGACAATGTTGTACCAAGAGAAATTATTTTTAATTCACCCTATTATGTTAAGGAATGTGAAGGATTTTCACCTAAATATAAATCTTGGGCAAATATATCTGGAGTAGATTTAATCAGGAATAAAAATGGAGATTATTTAGTTTTGGAGGATAATCTTAGAGTACCCTCAGGAGTTTCGTATATGCTTGAAAACAGAATGGTTATGAGAGATGTCTTTCCTGAACTTTTTACTAGGTATAAAGTTGCATCAATACATCAATATACCAACAAACTTTTTAATTGTATGAATGAATGTATACCTAAAAAAACTGCTCATCCACACATGGTAGTTTTAACGCCAGGTATTTATAATTCTGCTTACTTTGAACATTCATTTTTAGCTGAGCAAATGGGGATTGCATTGGTAGAAGGAAAAGATCTTTTTGTAGAAAACGATATGGTTTACATGAAAACTGTAAAAGGTCCTTTAAAAGTTGACTGTATCTATAGAAGATTGGATGACAATTTCTTAGACCCTAAAGCTTTTAATAAAGACTCTTTAATTGGTGTTCCAGGACTTTTTAAATGTTGGTTGAAAAAAAATGTTGGTATTGTGAATGCAATAGGAACAGGTGTAGCTGATGATAAAGTAGTTTATTCATATGTAAATAAAATGATTGTTTATTATTTAGGTGAGCAACCTACATTGAATCAAGTTGAAACCTATTTGTGTCATGACAAAAAACAAAGAGAATATGTATTAGAAAATATGTCTAGATTAGTTGTAAAACCAGCTAATGCTTCAGGTGGATATGGAATAATGATAGGCCCAAAGGCTTCCACAAAAGAGAGAGCGGAAGTAGCAGAGAAGATTAAAAAAAATCCAAGAGAATATATTGCACAACCTTTAGAAACTTTATCAACAGCGCCTACGATTACTGAAAAAAACATAGAGCCTAGACATCTAGATTTAAGACCTTTTGTTTTAAGTGGTAAAACAAGCTATGTTACAACTGGTGGACTTACAAGAGTTGCTCTTAGAAAAGGAAGTACAATTGTTAATAGTTCTCAAGGTGGTGGATCTAAAGATACCTTGATAGTAGAATAATTTTTATCAAATATTATTTGTAAGCTTTTTTAGAAGAGTATCTGAATTAAAGAAAATTAGTAATATATTTATGAATAAAAAAACCAACGATTATAAATCCTAATCCAGTGCCATAAATCAAGAAGAAATTCATATTAAATGATTTTGCAAAAAAGAATGGTAAAAAGAATAAATAACTAACAGGCACTGCAATTAGTATACTTTTGGTAAAAAGAACTGTTTTTTCTATATCATTGTGCTCATAGTAAGAAAAAGCTATAGCTATTAGTGATACAAGAGGCAAAGCAATTATAAAACCTGCAAGTTTTGGATTTTGACCTGAAAGCCAACTAGCAAAGGCAATTATGATTGCAGCAAGCACAATCTTCAAAGTAAAAAATATCATTAATGGCTTTAACTCTTTTTAGATATACATTTTTTGCATAATCCAAAAAATTCAAGGTTATACTTGTTATATTTCATTCCATTTTTATCTTTAAAGCTTGTAAGGTATTTTGAAAGATTAGAATTATTAATCTCCGTAACTTTTTCACAACTTTCACATATTGAAAAAGCTGTAGCTTTTGAGATTTGACAACTTGAATTTTGACAAGCAATGAAAGCGTTTCTGCTTTCGATTTTATGAATTTTTCCGATTTCAACTAATTTGTCTAATGCTCTATAAACTTGTAATGGGGCTTTAATACCTCTTTTTTGTACATTAAATAGTATTGAATAAGCCTTTAGAGGTTCTGGAGATTTATCAATTAAATCAAAAATAATTTGTTGATTTTTTGAAAGATTTTGCATTTTTCTCATTTTTACATTTTCTTAATTAATTTTTCAATTTAATTGTTTGTTTGATTTTAAATAACGAGATTATAAATAATAAAAAAGCAGCAGTTATAATTGAAGGTCCTGATGAAGTGTTAAATTCCAGTGAGGAAAATAATCCTAAAATTACTGACAATAAACCTCCTATAATTGAGTAGACAACCATCTTTTGTGGACTTGTTGAAATATTTCGAGCCATTGCTGCAGGTATAATTAACATTCCAGTAATCAATAATAATCCAACCATTTTAATTGATATAGCAATGATTGCTGCCATTAAAATTGTGAATATAGCTTTTGCTCTATCAGGATTTAAACCTTCAGCTTCAGCCAATTCATAATTAACTGTTGATGCAAATAAGGGTTTCCAAATCAACTTTAGAATTAAGAGAATTATAGCTCCTCCAATCCATATGATTAATAAATCATCTACCGTTACTGCTAATATATCACCAAACAATAATCCCATAATATCAAATCTAATAAATGTTAAAAAACCTATGACGACAAGCCCAACTGCTAGTGATGAGTGAGCTAAAAGTCCTAGCAAGGCATCCCCTGGAAGATTAGTTCTTTTTTGAAGCTGTATTAAAGTTAAGGCTATTAAGGAAGAAATTATAAATACTGATAATGCAATGTTGAATTCCATTGTAAAGGCTAATGTTACTCCTAATAAAGCAGAGTGGGCTAGAGTATCACCAAAGTATGATAACCTTCTCCAAACTACAAAACAACCAAGAGGTCCGGTTACTAAAGCAACTCCAATTCCTGCTACTAAAGCTCTTATAAAAAAATCATCAAACATTTAATTTTTCTTAATTTTTCCTTCATCGGTATGAATATGATCATGCTTATGTTCGTATCTTGATAATATTTGTGAAGCTTGTTCACCAAATAAGGCTTTATATTCGTCATTCTTTGCAACGTCTGTAGGTGATCCTGAGCAACATACATGACCATTTAAACAAACCACATGGTCTGTAGCACTCATTACAGTATGTAAGTCATGAGAGATTAATAAAATACCACAATTCAGTTCATCAGAAATTTTCTTGATTAGTTCGTATAATGCTATTTCACCAGTAAAATCTACGCCTTGAACTGGCTCATCAAGTACCAGCAAGTCTGGTTTTTTTGATATAGCTCTAGCAAGCAATACTCTTTGAAATTCACCACCAGATAAATCACCTAAATTTTTATCTTTTAAATGAATAACACCAGTTAACGATAAAGCTTCATCTATTGTTTCAGACTTAAGATTTTCAGTTAGTACCATGAAATCATTAACTCTAAGTGGTAACGTCCAATCAATTGAAATTTTTTGGGGAACATATCCTACATTATTAGTGAATTTTTCAACTGCGCCCTCGATTTTTTTATAAATTCCCAAAGCAATTTTTGCAGTGGTGCTTTTTCCTGACCCATTCGGCCCAATGAGAGTAACTATTTTACCTTTTTCAACTTGAAGTGATACTCCCTGCACAAGCCATTTGTCATTTATTTTAAAACCAGCATCTTTTAATTCGACCAATATATTTTGATTAGCACTCATATTATCTCTTGACTTTCAAACGTTATATTATTACAAAATGTTATATTATAACAATTTAACTTAATTAAACTATGAAAAATATTAAAAAACTTCCATTATTATTATCATTATTATCATTCTTAACAATTTTTACACCTGTTAATGCCGAAATCAAAGTTGTAGCAACAATAAAACCAATTCATTCTCTTGCAAGTTATCTGATGGATGGCGTTGGTAAACCAGATTTAATTGTTGATGGTTACGCCTCACCACATGGGTTTGCACTTAAACCGTCGCATGCAAAAATGATCCAAAATGCAGACATTATATTTTGGGTTGGTGAGGACATAGAAAGTTTTTTAGAAAAACCACTAAAGTCTATAGCGAAAAAAGCCGAAAAAATTGAGTTAATGGAAATTAAAGGTTTAACTAAACTTAAATTTAGAGAAAGAAATATTTTTGAGGAACATGATGATCATGGGCATAAAGAGGATGATCATGATGATCATGCGAAAAAAGAGGATGATCACGACGATCACGACCATGATAAAGATAAAGAACATGGACATGATGATGATCATGACAAAGAAGGGCATAAAGAAGACGACCACGATGATCATGGTCACGAAGGTCATGCACACGGTGAATTTGATCCACACATTTGGCTAGACCCAATGAATGCAAAAGTAATTTTGAGTGAAATGGCAGAACATCTGATCGAAAATGATAAAAAAAATGAGACAAAGTATAAGGCCAATCTTAAAAAAGCTCATAAAGATTTAGATAAGCTTACTAAAAAAGTAAAATCTGATTTAAATAAAGATTTTAGATCAATTGTTTTTCATGATGCATATCAATATTTCGAAAAAAGATTTGGTGTAAATATCCTAGGAGCATTTACTGTTAACACTGATGTAATGCCTGGAGCTGAACAATTAGCTGAAATTAGAGAAATTATTGAACATGATAAAGTGAGTTGTATATTTTCAGAACCTCAATTCAATCCAGATATTATCAAGGCAGTTGCAAAAGATACGAATGTTGCAACAGGAGTTATAGATCCGTTAGGAGCTACACTAGACCCTGGTAAAGATTTATATTTTGAATTGATTGGAAACATGTCAAAATCTTTTAAAGGTTGTTAGGTTAAAGTTATCTCTATTGGAGTATGATCTGAGGGTTTCTCTCTTCCTCTGGGATCTTTATTTATGTTTATAGACTTTATTTGATCTATTAAAGAATTAGATACTAAAAAATGATCTATTCTCATACCATTATTCTTTTGCCATGCTCCACGCATATAATCCCAAAAAGTAAATCCTTCTTTAGTCTCATTAAAATGTCTATAAACATCATTAAAACCAAGATTGATCATTTCTCTTAGTTTTTTTCGAATTTCTAATTTAAACAAAGCATCGTCTTCAAAGCTTTTTGGATTATAAACATCCTCTGCTGCTGGAATAATATTAAAGTCACCTGCCAGAATTATATTTTGATTTTTTTTAATTAAGTTTTTTAATTGTTTTATTAAGTCATCTAACCATTTTTTTTTGTAATCATATTTTTCAGTATCAACAGGATTACCATTAGGAGTATAAATGTTAATTAATTGAATTTTTTTTTTTTTATATTCAAGCTCAGCTGAGATTATTCTTGATTGTTTTAGTTTATCTTTTATTAAATCTGTTTTGATATTCTTCAATTTTCCTTTTGAAATTATTGCAACACCATTGTAGCTTTTTTGACCAAACACATGACTTTCATAATCCATTGAGGAAAAATCATCATATGGAAAATTTACATCTTCTGTCTTAATTTCTTGCATCATTAAAATATCAGGTTTATATTTTAATAAATAACTTTTGATGTTTTCAATACGTGCTCGAACAGAATTCACATTCCACGAGGAAATAATCATTAAAGAGAAAAGGAAACACCACAACCACAAGATGATTTGGTTTGTGGATTAGTTATTTTGAATTGTTCTCCAATTAATTCGGAAACATAGTCTATTTCCGACCCTTTTAATAAATCAGCAGATGTTTTATCTATCAATATATTTTCATAATTTAAATCATCCGCTGCTTTTTCGTTGTCAAAAGTAAATTCATATTGGAAGCCTGAGCAACCACCACCTTTAATAGCGATTCTAAAAAAAGATCCTTTGTCTTTTTTAGACAGCAAAACATTGATCTGTTTAAGGGCTTTTTCAGTAAATTTAATTTCTTTTATCATCAGTGATCATTGGTATTACTAATATAATACTTATAATTTTATTTTAAAGGATGAAAAATTACTCAAAGATTGCTCTTATCAAAAGCAGAGGAAGAATATTCAATGAAACTGGATCAAAATATAGATCGCCATTTCAAAGAGATAGAGATCGAATAGTTCACAGCGCCTCATTTAGAAGGCTCAAACATAAGACACAAGTATTTGTTAACACAGAAGGTGATCATTACAGAACAAGATTAACCCATTCCATGGAAGTTGCTCAAATTGCACGATCTATTGCAAGATATCTTGAATTGAATGAGGATCTAGTTGAAACCTTAAGTCTGGCACATGATTTGGGTCATCCACCTTTTGGTCATGCTGGTGAGGACTCTCTTAATGAATGTATGGAGGATTACGGAGGCTTTGATCATAATTTACAAACTCTTCGTGTGGTTATGTTTTTAGAGAATAAATATCTTAAGTATAGTGGGTTAAATCTTTCAATTGAAACCTTAGAAGGATTGGTTAAGCATAATGGTCCAGTTTATGAATTAGATTTAGTTGATAGTTTAATTGGAGTAAAAAAATTCAATCATAAGATTAATTTTCAGACTTATCCATCATTAGAGGCTCAAGTTTCAGCTATTTCAGATGATATAGCTTATAACAATCATGATATTCAAGATGGTATAAATGCAAATTTATTCAAACTAGAGGAGTTAATAGAAATTAACTTTTTTAAAGAAATTTATAAAAGATATAAAAAAAAGATAAACAAACAAAACTATAAAATTGTAACATATCAGATTATAAGAGACTCTATTGATCAAATGATAAGAGATTTAATCAAAAATACCAAAGCCAATTTGAAGATTAACAAAATAAAAAATTATAAAGATATTACTAAAGCAAATTTAACAATGGTGGATTTTTCTGAAAAAGTCAAAGATTCTGTAAATGAAATAAGATTTTTTTTAAAAACAAAGATGTATAATAATATAACAGTTCTTAAAAAAAACAATAATGGCAAATTAATAATTAAAAAACTGTTTAATAAAATAAAAAAAAACCCTAAAAAATTTATTTCAATAAATCATCTCTCAAATAATAAACATAGAGCAATTTCAGATTTTATATCAGGAATGACAGACAGATATGCAATCAACCTTCACAAAAATTTTAAATGAATATTTTTGAACAGTATTTAGATAAAATAAAAGAAATCCTTTCAACACTTTCTTCAAATGGAGATTTAATTCTACCAGATTCACTAAACGGGATAACTGCTGAAATTCCACCTTCAAAATTTGATAGTGATATTTCTACCAATGTAGCCATGGTCCTTTCTAAGATTAATAATAAATCTCCATCAGATCTGGCTTCAATTTTGGTAGAAATAATTAAAAAAGAGGATAAATTTGTTGAAGACATATCAGTTGTAAAACCTGGTTTTATCAACATTAAATTTAAACCCATTTTTTGGACAAATTTTATTAAAGAGGTGATTAAAAATTCCAAATCTTTTGGAACAAATAAAAATATTAAAAAAAATTACCTAATAGAATTTGTATCTGCTAATCCAACAGGTCCCTTACATGTTGGTCATTGTAGAGGGGCAATATTAGGCGATGTGATGGCAAATCTTTTATTATTTAATAATAATAGAGTTACAAAAGAGTATTATATAAACGATTATGGTAATCAGATTATAAATTTTACAAAGTCAGTTTATTATAGAATAAGAGAGATTTCTTTTAATGAACCTTTTCCAATGGACAATGAAGATTTATATCCTGGAGACTATCTAATTGACTTTGCTCAAAACATTTTAAACTTAAATAAAAATATTGATTTTAAAAATTTTGACAAAATATCTAGAGAATTGACCTCTTTAGCTATTAACGAGGCATTAAAGTTAATCAAAAATAATCTTAAAAGTCTTGGTATTAATCATGATAACTTTGTCAGTGAAAAAAAATTAGTTGAAAATCAAGAAGTGGAAAAAGTTGTTGAGTTTCTTCAAAAAAACAAATTTGTTTATAAAGGAAAAATAAAGGCACCTGCTGGTGAAGATGACAGTAATTGGGTTGAACGCGAGCAGTTGCTTTTTCGATCAACCGATTTTGGAGATGATAAAGATAGAGCATTACAAAAATTAGATGGCGCTTGGACTTATTTTGCAAGTGATGTTGCATACCATAAAAATAAATTAGACAGAAAATTTGATAGGCTTATTAATATTTTAGGTGCAGATCATGCTGGTTATATAAAGAGAATTTCATCATCTGTCGAAGCTCTATCAAACTCTAAAGATAGATTAATTTGTAAAGTAAGCCAACTGGTTAAACTTATTAAAGATAACAAACCATTTAAAATGTCTAAAAGAAAAGGAGACTATATAACTATAGATGATTTAATAAATGAGGTTGGAAAGGATGCAACAAGATTCATAATGCTAAATCGAAGTAGCGATGTTGAACTCGATTTTGATTTTGATAACGTTATAGAAAAATCAAAAGATAACCACCTTTATTACATTCAATACTGTTATGCAAGAATATGTTCAGTATATAGACATCTTGATAAAGATTTAAAATCAGATCTAAATATTGCTAAGTACGATTTCGAATATTCCAAAGATGAAATTAAAATCTTAAAAAAATTATCTGAATGGCCTAAGTGTATCGATGTATCTTGTAATAAGCTTGAGCCGCATAGAATACCGACTTATTTATATGAATTAG
>CABZPB010000024.1 GCA_902527485.1 uncultured Pelagibacteraceae bacterium | reverse complement strand
TCTTATTATTACAAAAAAAATTTGGAATAAAGAAAATTTTTTAAAACTTGACAAATCTTTTTATTTACAAAAAAAAGTTTCGCTTAAAAGAATTGATAAAATAAAACCCAAAATAATTTTTTTTATTCATTGGTCAAAAAAAATACCTTCCTCAATTTACAGAAGATTTTTTTGTATTCAATTTCACTGTTCCTCTTTACCAAAATTTAGAGGCGGAAGTCCTGTGCAGAATCAAATTTTAAAAGGAATAAAAAAAACTAAACTTACCGCATTTAAGATAAATAACAAAATAGATACTGGTGAGATTTGCTTAATCAAAAGTCTAAGTTTGAATGGCAGAGCTTCAGAAATATATTCAAGGATTGAGAGAATCTCTATCAAAATGATAATTCAATTATCTTTAATGAAAAAATTAATATTTAAACCACAAAAGGGCAGATCATCTTTTTTTAAAAGAAGACTTCCGTCTGAAAGTAAAATATCTCTAAAAAAATTCAATAATACTAAAAAACTTTATGATTTTTTAAGAATGTTGGATGCTCCTGATTATCCTAACGCTTTTATTGAATTTAAAAAATTTAAATTTGTGTTTAATGATGTCAAATTAAATAGTAAAAAAATAAAAGCGAAAGTACAAATTTTTAAAAATGAAAAATAATAAGATTTTAATCATAGCTGCACATCCTGATGATGAAATTCTTGGATGTGGTGGAACTATTTCTAAATTAAATAAAGATAACAAGGTAAATTTTATTTTTATGACAAATGGTGTTTCTTCAAGAGGCAATAATAAGAAAAAAATTAAAAAAAGAAAAAATGCTTGTGAGAGGTTATTTAAAAAAATGTTATTTTCAAAACCATTTTTTTTTGATTTCCCTGACAACTCTATGGATAAAATTCCTTTGTTAAAAATTATAAAAGCTTTAGAAAAAAAAATTAAATATTATAAACCCGATACAATTTTTACACATTTTTCAAATTGTTTAAATATTGATCATCGAATAACTTTTGAGGCAGTTATTACTGCCTGTAGACCAATAAACAATTTAAGTGTTAAAAAAATATTGAGTTTTGAAGTGCCTTCAAGCACAGACTGGGCTTTATTTAAAGGCAAAAACTTTCAGCCCAATTATTTTATTGATATCTCTAAACATCTAACGAAAAAAATTGAATTATTAAAATTCTATAAAGATGAATTAAGAAATTACCCTCATAGTAGATCTATTAAATCAGTTAAATCTTTAGCAAGTTATCGCGGTGTTAGTTGTGGAGTAAAATATGCTGAAGGTTTTTACCTTAATAGGTATATTGATTAACGAGTAATGAAAAAAATTATTAATAGAATTTTCAATGAAAGATTTCCCCCGGTGTTCATTGCTGAGATATCTGCAAACCATAATGGTAATATTAATAATGCAAAAAAGCTAATTCTTGCAGCAAAAAAAAATGGTGCTGATATTGTTAAGCTTCAAACTTACGAACCTAGAAATATGACTATTAATTCTTCTAGAAATGATTTTCTTGTTAAAGATGGGATTTGGAAAGGTTACAAATTATGGGATTTATACAAAAAAGCCCAAACACCTTTAAGTTGGCAAAAAGAATTGTTTCAATATGCAAAAAAAATAAATATGCCATGCTTTAGCACTCCTTATGATGATGAGGGAGTCAATCTGTTAAAAAATTTGAATAGTAATCTTTATAAAATATCTTCGTTCGAAATGCAGGATAGCTCACTTGTAAAAAAAATTTGTAAATTGGGAAAACCAGTAATAATTTCAACTGGACTTGCAAATTTAGATGAAATAAAGAGAACTTTTTCAATAGCTAAAAATTCTGGATGCCAACAATTGGTACTACTTTATTGTGTCAGTTCATATCCAGCAAAAAACAAGGATTTTAATTTAAATAACATTGATATCTTAAAAAAAAAATTTAATTGTACAATTGGATTTTCAGATCATTCAACGGATAACTCAGTTGCAATGATTGCTATATCTCGTGGAGCCAGGGTAATTGAAAAACACATTGCGCTAGAAGGACAAAAAACTGGTTTGGATATACAATTTTCTATTAAAGGTAGACAAATAAAAAAGTTTAAAGAAGATATATTAAAAGCATGGACCTTAACTGGAAAAAAACAATTTACAAGATCCAAAAATGAGCTCAAGAATATAAAATTCCAGAGATCAATCTATGTTGTAAAAGAAATTAAAAAAGGAGAATTGTTTTCTGACAAGAACATTAAAAGAATTAGACCGGGATACAGTTTAAGTGCAAACAAATGGGAATTCATAATTGGAAAAAAATCAAAGAAGAACTATAAAATTGGATCAAGAATTAGTTTGGGTGATATAAAAAATAATAATATTAATAATCAGTAAAAATTTTTTTCAGTGCATAAATCAAGCCAATTGAGCTATTAGTACTGGTCAGCTACACGCATTACTGCGCTTCCACATCCAGCCTATCAACGTGGTGGTCTACCACGGCTCTATAGGAAGAACTAGTTTTGAGGTGAGTTTCCCGCTTAGATGCTTTCAGCAGTTATCTCGTCCATACTTAGCTACCCGGCACTGCAGCTGGCGCTACAACCGGTCCACCAGTGGTATGTTCAACCCGGTCCTCTCGTACTAGGGTCAACTCCTCTCAATTCTTCTACACGCATAGCAGATAGGGACCGAACTGTCTCACGACGTTCTGAACCCAGCTCACGTACCACTTTAATTGGCGAACAGCCAAACCCTTGGGACCTGCTCCAGCCCCAGGATGTGATGAGCCGACATCGAGGTGCCAAACACTGCCGTCGATATGAGCTCTTGGGCAGTATCAGCCTGTTATCCCCGGCGTACCTTTTATCCGTTGAGCGATGGCCCTTCCACTCAGAACCACCGGATCACTATGACCGACTTTCGTCTCTGCTCGACTTGTCAGTCTCACAGTCAGGCAAGCTTATGCCATTGCACTCTACGAACGATTTCTGACCGTTCTGAGCTTACCTTCGCACGCCTCCGTTACTATTTGGGAGGCGACCGCCCCAGTCAAACTACCCACCATACAATGTCTTGATGCCGGATAACGGCTACCAGTTAGATATCAAGAAAAACAAAAGAGGTATTTCACTGGTGACTCCACAAAAGCTGACGCCTTTGCTTCAATGTCTCCCTCCTATGCTAAATATGTTTTTCCTAATACCAATGTAAAGTTGCAGTAAAGGTGCACGGGGTCTTTCCGTCTAACTACGCGAACTCCGCATCTTCACGGAGAATTCAATTTCACTGAGTTGATGTTGGAGACAGCGGAGAAATCGTTACGCCATTCATGCAGGTCGGAACTTACCCGACAAGGAATTTCGCTACCTTAGGACCGTTATAGTTACGGCCGCCGTTTACTGGGGCTTCAGAAATGAGCTTGCACCCATCGCATTAACCTTCCAGCACCGGGCAGGCGTCAGACCCTATACATCCACTTACGTGTTAGCAGAGCCCTGTGTTTTTGATAAACAGTCGCTTCTCCCTGGCTTGTGCCACCTCTAAATAGTTGCCTAAATAAAGGTCTTCCTTATTCCGAAGTTACGGAAGCATTTTGCCGAGTTCCTTCAACATCATTCTCTCAAGCGCCTAAATATACTCTATTAATCCACCTGTGTCGGTTTAGGGTACGGTCTAATGATGGAGCTATTTCTTGAAACCTTTTCGCAGCAAATTCAATCCATTAAGAACTTACAACTTACAAGATTTGTCACTACCATCTGGTCAAGGAATATTAACCTTGTTTCCATCGACTACGGCTCTCGCCCTCGCCTTAGGTGCCGACTAACTCTGCGCGGATTAACCTTGCGCAGAAACCCTTGGATTTTCGGCGAAGAAGTTTTTCACTTCTTTTATCGTTACTTATGTCAGCATTCGCACTTCTGATACCTCCAGGATCCTTCACAGGTATCCCTTCACAGGCTTACAGAACGTTCCGCTACCAGTTATAATTTTTGAAAAAATTATAAATCCACAGATTCGGTATATGATTTTAGCCCCGTTACATCTTCGGCGCAGAAACTCTATTAGACCGGTGAGCTGTTACGCTATCTTTAAAGGATGGCTGCTTCTAAGCCAACCTCCCGGCTGTTAAGGAATTTCCACATCCTTTCACACTTAATCATAATTTTGGGACCTTATCTGGTGGTCTGGGCTCTTTCCCTCTCGACCATGGACCTTAGCACCCACAGTCTGTCTGCTGAAGAACAATGTTTAGCATTCGGAGTTTTATTAGGTTTGGTAAGAATCTCTTCCCCCTAGCCCATTTAGTGCTCTACCTCTAAACATCTATTTATTCAACGCACTACCTAAATAGTTTTCGCGGAAAACCAGCTATCTACGAATTTGGTTGGCCTTTCACCCCTTACCACAAATCATCCAAAGACTTTTCAACGTCAACTGGTTCGGTCCTCCGGCAAGTGTTACCTTGCTTTCAACCTGTTCATGGTAAGCTCATTCGTTTTCGGGTCTAATTCATTAAACTTGTCGCCCTATTAAGACTTGCTTTCGCTACGCCTACACCTAGATGGCTTAAGCTTGCTTAATAAATTAAGTCACTGACCCATTATACAAAAGGTACGCCGTCACTCTAAAAAGAGCTTCGACTGATTGTAGGCATGCAGTTTCAGGTTCTATTTCACTCCCCTAATAGGGGTTCTTTTCACCTTTCCCTCACGGTACTAGTTCACTATCGGTCACTGAAGAGTATTTAGGCTTAGAGGGTGGTCCCCCTATATTCGAGCAAGATTTCACGTGTCCCGCTTTACTCAAGAATTTTGTTAAACATTACTTGTACGGGACTATCACCCTCTGTGGTTAGCATTTCCAAACTATTCTAATTTTTTCAACAAAACTACTGGCCTAATCCGCTTTCGCTCGCCACTACTAACGGAATCTCAATTGATTTCTTTTCCTCTGGTTACTTAGATGTTTCAGTTCTCCAGGTTATCTCTTTAAACCTATGTATTCAGTTTAAAGTACCACATAAAGTGGTGGGTTTCCCCATTCGGAAATTTTCGGATCAAAACTTACATACAGCTCCCCGAAACTTATCGCAGTATATCACGTCCTTCATCGGCTTTCAGTGCCAAGGCATCCGCCACACGCCCTTAAACGCTTGATTTATGCACAGAAAAAAATTCTGTGTTGAATCAAATTTTTATTTGAACATTAGTTAATAAAACTTCTAATGTTCGGATATAGATATTGATATTAATTATTTTTATTTACAATTTTAGATAACTAAGTGTTTTGGTGGAGGATAGCGGGATCGAACCGCTGACCTCCTGAATGCAAATCAGGCGCTCTCCCAGCTGAGCTAATCCCCCCTTAATTGTTATTGGTGGGCCGAGAAAGACTCGAACTTTCGACCCCACCCTTATCAAGGGTGTGCTCTAACCAACTGAGCTACCGGCCCCCATTCAAGAGAAACACTGAATATTAAGAAGAGAAATGAGGACGGTCAACATTATCCTGTGTATTTTTTAGAATAAAATTTTACTTCTATTCATCCTTAGAAAGGAGGTAATCCAGCCGCAGGTTCCCCTACGGCTACCTTGTTACGACTTCACCCCAGTCGCTGACTATACCGTGGTCAAGGGTATTAAACCTTGGCTTAAGGTAGAACCAACTCCCATGGTGTGACGGGCGGTGTGTACAAGACCCGGGAACGCATTCACCGTGGCACGCTGATCCACGATTACTAGTAATTCCAGCTTCATGCACTCGAGTTGCAGAGTGCAATCCGAACTGAGGTATCTTTTGAGGATTTGCTTAACGTCGCCGTTTTGCTTCCTGTTGTATATACCATTGTAGCACGTGTGTAGCCCAACACGTAAGGGCCATGAGGACTTGACGTCATCCCCACCTTCCTCCAGCTTATCACTGGCAGTTCTTTCAGAGTGCCCAACTAAATGATGGCAACTAAAAGTGAGGGTTGCGCTCGTTGCGGGACTTAACCCAACATCTCACGACACGAGCTGACGACAGCCATGCAGCACCTGTGTTTCGTCCGGCCGAACCGAAAACTTTAATCTCTTAAAGTCGCGACGAACATGTCAAGTGTTGGTAAGGTTCTGCGCGTATCTTCGAATTAAACCACATGCTCCACTACTTGTGCGGGTCCCCGTCAATTCATTTGAGTTTTAACCTTGCGGTCGTACTCCCCAGGCGGTGTGTTTATCGTTTTCACTGCGACACTGAAAATAAATTTCCAACGTCTAACACACATCGTTTACGGCATGGACTACGAGGGTATCTAATCCTCTTCGCTACCCATGCTTTCGTTCCTCAGTGTCAGTAATGATCCAGAAAGCTGCCTTCGCAATTGGTATTCTTTCTAATATCTACGAATTTCACCTCTACACTAGAAATTCTGCTTTCCTCTATCATACTCTAGCTGAAAAGTTTTGATGGCAGTTCCAGAGTTAAGCTCTGGGATTTCACCACCAACTTTTTCAACCACCTACGAACTCTTTAAGCCCAGTAATTCCGAACTACGCTAGGTCCCTTCGTATTACCGCGGCTGCTGGCACGAAGTTAGCCGGACCTTCTTATTCGGGTACAGTCATTTTCTTCCCCGACGAAAGAGCTTTACAACCCAAGGGCCTTCTTCACTCACGCGGCATCGCTGCATCAGAGTTTCCTCCATTGTGCAAGATTCCCCACTGCTGCCTCCCGTAGGAGTTTGGGCCGTGTCTCAGTCCCAATGTGGCTGATCATCCTCTCAAATCAGCTATTGATCACAGTCTTGGTAGGCCATTACCCTACCAACAAACTAATCAAGTGCAGGCTCATCCAATGGTGCATAAAGCTTTCTCCGTAAAGACTTATCCAGTATTAGCACAAGTTTCCTCGTGTTATTCCAGGCCATAGGGTAGATACCTACATGTTACTCACCCGTCTGCCACTAAGTATTGCTACTTCGTTCGACTTGCATGTGTTAGGCGTGCCGCCAGCGTACGTTCTGAGCCATGATCAAACTCTCAAGTTTAAAAACGGCGCACACTAGCTTCCATATAAATTCTAAGAATAAAATTTATATGATGTTGAAGTGTGTACGACAAATTTGGTAACCTTAACCGTCCACACTTCTCTTCTTAAATTTTCACATTTTTAATAGCTAATTGAACAAAAAGGCTCAATAATCCTCATGTGCTAATTGTATTACAATAACTTTATGAGGAAGTTTAGTGCTTATAGGCTAAAATAATAGGAAATCAAGCAATTAAGACTAAAAATTTGGTAAAAAAGCCTTAATTTTTGGGGTTTTTTTTGATTTTTTTTTATTGTTAAACTAATAATTGATTATTCAAAAACTTTCTATGATTAAAAAATTTAAAATAAAACTTAAGGTAAAAAATGAAATTATAGCTTTAATACTATTAATTATTTTAACAAGTATATTTACAATTTACCATAATCAAACCAAAAATAAGATAAATAACAATTATAAAAAAGTCATTCAAAACTTTTATTTTAAAAAAACAGTCAATCATTTCTTTGAAAAATTTGAGCCAAGATTTAAAAAAGTTTCACATAAAGTTAAAGAGGGAGAGACTTTTATGGGTATCCTTGAATATTATTCATTAAATAAAACTGAAATTTCAATTATAAAAAAAAAAATCAATGATAAAGTTAATTTAGATAAACTTAATACTAATCAAAAAATTCATTTTACAATTGATCAAAATGATAATTCAATAAAAGAATTTATATTTCAAATGTCAAATAAAGAAAGGATTATTTTAACTCAAGATACAGGTAACAAAAATTTTAATCAAGAAATAGTTTTAACAAAATTAGAAAAAAAAGTAGTCTACAGTGAAAGCACAATCTTGAAAAGCCTTTATAAATCTGCAACAGATCAAAAAGTACCACCCAATATAATTATCGAATTTGCGAGAATTTACGGTTTTCAAGTGGATTTTCAAAGAGATATTCGAAAAAGAGATAGATTCCAAATTATGTATGAGGCTTATGTTGATGAAAACAAAAGATTAATTGAAACAGGGAATATTTTATTTGCTAATTTAATTTTAAGTGGTGAAGATAATTCACTTTTTTACTTTGACAAAGAAAACAATGCTGGGCACTACGATAAAAGTGGCAAAAGTGTTGAAAAAGCCTTAATGAAAACTCCAATTAATGGGGCAAGACTTTCCTCACCTTTTGGGATGAGAAAACATCCAATAGATGGATTTAATAAAATGCACAAAGGAACAGACTTTGCTGCTCCAACAGGAACACCAATATTGGCATCTGGTTCAGGAGTGGTTAAGAAAGCAGGCTGGTGTGGTGGGGGTGGAAATTGCGTTGTTATAAAGCATAATTCAACTTATCAAACAATTTATGCCCACATGTCTAAATTTGCTAATGGAGTTAGGAGTGGTGTTAGGGTTAAACAAGGGCAAACCATTGGTTACGTTGGTTCAACAGGCAAATCCACAGGACCACATTTGCACTACGAAGTGCTCATTAATGGAAAAAGAGTAAATTCTCAAACTTTAAAGCTTCCTTCTGGAAAAATTCTTAAGGGAGAAAATAGAAAACTTTTTGAGACAAAAAAAATAAAACTAAATGTTTTAAAGTCTGAAAAAATTGTTGGTATTAATTAATTTTTGAGGAATAATTATTTAATTTGAGTTATTGCTTTTTTCTCATCAATATCGCTTTGGTCTTTATTCGCTTCACTCATATTTTGTTGAGATTTGGTAAAATCATTATTTGTTGAATTTAGTTTTTTTTGAGTATCTTGATCATTTAAAATTCTGGTAAAATGGTCTGCATGTTGAAAATAATTTTCGGATAAAATTTTATCTCCACTAGATAAAGCTTCCCTCGCAAGATTACTATATTTTTCAATTAATTTTGATGCATTGTGATTATTTCTTCCCGGCGACTTCCTGTAAAAAGTCTCATTTTTAGAAAAATTAGAGCCATATTTTGGTCTATCTATATTAGATTTAAAACCTCTATCATTTCTTCTGAAGTTGTTTCTTCTAATATTGTTATTATTTCTAAATGTAACCATAAAAAATTATTTTTTTGTACTAATTATACACCGATCATTTTTAGCTAAATCTTTTAAAGTCTTGTTAATGAAGAAATTATATTCATTTAGCATTTTCATTACCTGTTCTTTTTGATCATAACCAATTTCTAAAATAAATTTGCCACGTTTTTTTATCAATTCAGATGACTTTTTAATAACTTTTCTGATTACCGATAAACCTCTTAATCCACCATCAAGTGCCAATTTTGGCTCATAGTTTCTAATTTCACGATCTAACTTACTCAAATCTAACTTTTTTATATAAGGAGGATTAGAAACTATTAAATCATATTTGCGAAAAATTAAATTGTCAACATCTGATTTTATTAATTTTATTCTATTATCTACACCAAGTTTTTTTGCATTATATCCGCATATTTTAATACATTCTTGACTTAAGTCTACACCTGTAGCTAAAAACGACTTTTTTTCTTTCAATATTGAAATTGATATACATCCTGAGCCGACACCAACCTCCAAAAAATTAAGTTTATCCTTATTTTTATAAATTTTTAAAACTTGCTCCACTATTATCTCCGTCTCTGGTCTTGGAATTAAAACCTTTTCATTTACTTTAAAATTATATTTCCAAAATGACTTAAAGCCAATTAAATGTGCTATTGGTTTTCCTTTTATACGTTCTAAAATTAGATCTTTGAAGTTTTCGTGATCATTTTGATTAAGTTTTTTATCTAAGTTTAACAAAATAAACCTTCTATCTTTTTTAATAACTTTAGATAATAAAAGCTCACTATCTAATAAAGCAGAACTTATCTTATTCTTTTTAAGTTCTCGGCAAGCATTTTTAATTGCAATTTCAATATTCATTAGTTTAAAAAATTAAGGCTTTCTTCTTGTGCTTGAAGAGTTAATGCCTCAATCATCTCGTCAAATATCTCACCTTCTAAAAATTCGTTAAGTTTATGTAAAGTTAAATTAATTCTATGATCAGTAACTCTTCCTTGAGGAAAATTATAAGTTCTTATCCTTTCCGATCTGTCACCTGAACCTATCTTATTTTTCCTATCCTTTGATCTCTCACTTTCAATTCTAGACCTTTCAAGCTCATATAATCTAGCCCTTAAAATTTTCATCCCTTTAGCTTTATTTTTGTGTTGTGATTTTTCGTCTTGTTGTGAAACAGAAATTCCTGTTGGAATATGAGTTATCCTAACAGCGCTATCTGTAGTATTTACTGACTGACCACCTGGTCCACCAGCTCTGAAAACATCAATTCTTAAATCACTTTCATTTATCTTAAGATCTACTTCCTCTGCTTCTGGTAAAACCGCGACAGTTGCCGCAGAAGTATGAACCCTTCCTTGAGTTTCTGTGTCAGGTACTCTTTGTACTCTATGAACACCACTTTCATATTTCAAAGTGGAATAAATATTATTACCTTTTATTGATGCAATAACCTCTTTTAAACCGCCAGCTTCACTTCTAGAAATTGAAATTAATTCAAGACTCCATTTTTTTTTGTTACTTACTTTTTCATACATTTTAAAAAGATCTGAAGCAAATAAACTAGCTTCTAAACCACCTGTCCCAGCTCTAATTTCAATTATTGCATTTTTTTTATCTGCTTCATCCTTGGGTAACAAAAACAACTTTAATTTTTTTTCATTTTTTTCATTTTGAATTTCTAATTTATTCAATTCTGTTTCTGCCATTTTTACCATATCTGGGTCCGAGTCTTTATCCTCTAAAATTGTTTGAATTTCTTTTTTATCTTTTTCAAAAGAGATATAAAATTTGGCAATTTTAATAATCTCATTGAGATCTGCATATTCCTTAGACTTTTCAGCGAAAGAATTTTTATCAATTTCTCCTGAGGATAACTCACGCTCTAATAAAGCATGTTTGTTAATTAAACCATTGACAGTTTTTACAGGTATCATTTTAAATTATCTAATTCTGATGCTTTTTTTTCAACTTCGCTTACAATTCTATCAATCATATCACTGGTTAAAACTTTTTCAGACTGTACTCCAGATAAATAAAGCATATTATTTCCTTTTTTACCCCCAGTTATTCCAACATCTGTCAAAGCTGCTTCTCCAGGGCCATTAACTACACAACCAATTACTGATAGAGTAATTGGAGTTTTTATATGTGAAAGTTTTTCCTCCAATATCTTTACAGTTTCAATTACTTCGAAACCTTGTCTTGCGCATGAGGGACAAGAAATTATTTTGACCCCTCTTTCTCTCAAATTTAAAGATTTTAGTATTTCGTTACCAATTTTAACTTCTTCAACAGGATTATCTGATAAAGAAATTCTAATAGTGTCACCAATACCTTCTAAAAGTAATGTTCCTAATCCAATTGAGGATTTAACACTTCCAGGTATAAAACCTCCTGCCTCTGTAATCCCTAAGTGCAATGGATAGTCAGTAGATTTTGACAATTGTTTATACGCTTCTACGGACAAGAAAACATCCGATGATTTAACACTTATTTTTAAATTTTGAAAGTTTTCATCCTCAAGTATCTTAATATTTCGTAGAGCACTTTCAACTAAAGCTTCTGGACAAGGTTCTTTATATTTTTCTAAGATGTCTTTTTCTAAAGATCCCGCATTAACTCCTACTCTTATTGAGCAATTATGATCGATTGCAGCTTTTACGACTTCTTTAATTTTATCTTTACTTCCAATATTCCCAGGATTTATTCTCAAACAACTCGCTCCATTTTCAGCAGCTTCAATTGCTCTTTTGTAGTGGAAATGAATATCAGCGACTATAGGAACATCAACATGCTTAATTATTTCTTTTAACGCTTTAGATGATAACTCATCAGGACAAGAGACTCTAACTATGTCAGCTCCCTCAGAGCTAATTTCATTAATTTG
>CABZPB010000023.1 GCA_902527485.1 uncultured Pelagibacteraceae bacterium | reverse complement strand
TTTGAATTTTTATCAATGACTTTGTAAATTGTTTTTGCTTTTTCAATAATTTTTTTTCCATTATCATAACGTACTAAATCATCATTCCATTCTCCTGAATTTTTTTCAAGTTCACCATGACAAATAGCTAGATAAGTTTTATGCACTTTTCTTAGTCTAAATAATGATGTTAATAATTGCGCTGTCTCTCTGTTTTTAGCCATTAAAAAAACACCTGATGTATCTTTGTCTAATCTGTGAACAGAAAAAGGTTTTGAGTCTGAAAAAATTTCACTTTTTTTGAATATATCAATTAGGTTTTTTTTTGATTTTGTTCCACCTTGAACAGAAATACCAGCACTTTTATTTAAGACGATAAAATTTTCATTGTTATCTATTATCAAATCTTCATTTGCTTTGATTATTTGATTAGAGGGATTAAAACTTATTTTTTTTTGTAGAATTCTTTCTTCAAATTTAAAACCATAAAAATTAATTTTGTCATTAAATTTTATCTTATGAGAACTTTTTATTTTTTTTTTATTAACCTTGATTTTGCCTGATCTTAGAGATTTTTCAATTAGACCTTGAGGAATTCTCCCAATTTTATTGCGTATCCATCTATCAACACGCATGTTATTACACGTTGAATCAACGATGTAACTTTTTAACATAAAAAAAATATTATTTTGATGCAGTAACTGGTTTCTTATCTTCTTTTTTTTCAGGCTCTTTTGAAGCAGATTTTTTCTTTTTATCAACTTTTTTTGCTTCAACATCTCTGTCAACAAATTCGATAATTGCCATCGGTGCATTATCGCCATATCTGAAACCAGCTTTAATTATTCTTGTATAACCGCCTGATCTTTTCTCGTATCTTTTTGATAATGTTTTTCTAACTTTGTTTGTAGATTTAATATCTTGTAACTGTGAAACTAAAGCTTTTGTGTTATGAAGAGTATCTCTCTTTCCTAATGTAATAATCTTATCAGCCTGAGGCTTTAAAAACTTTGCCTTTGGTAATGTTGTTTTAATTTGCTCATATTTAATCAGAGAATTAAGCATGTTTTTTAACAATGCTTTTCTATGCTCAGATGTTCTATTAAGCTTCTTATTAGCAAATCCATGTCTCATTTAAATTGCTTCCTCGAGTTTTTTAGACATTTCAGCAATATTGTCTGGTGGCCAATTTGGTATCTCCATACCCAAATACAATGACATTCCTGTTAAAACCTCTTTAATTTCATTAAGTGATTTTCTTCCAAAATTTGGTGTTCTAAGCATTTCACCCTCAGATTTTTGAACAAGATCACCAATGTAAATTATATTATCGTTTTTTAGACAATTCATTGATCTAACAGATAATTCCAACTCATCTACTTTTCTTAATAAATTTTTATTAAATTCTGGTTCTGTCGAAACTTCTTTAACAGGTGCCTCTACAGGTTCATCAAAATTAATAAACATTTTAAGCTGATCTTGAAAAATTCTAGCAGAATAAGCGACTGCATCTTCCGCTGAAATTGATCCGTCGGTTTCTACATCCATTGTAAGCTTATCGTAGTCTAAGGCTTTACCTTCCCTCGCAGTGCTTACAGAGTAAGAAACTTTTTTTACAGGACTATATAAAGAGTCTATAGCAATCAATCCTAAAGGAGGTTCCTCAGGCTTATTTAATTCAGCTGGAACGTACCCTTTTCCAGTATTAACATTCATTTCCATATGAAAACTTGTATTTTCATCTAAATTACAAATTACTAAATCAGGATTTAAAATTTCAACGTCAGCTACAGGTGTAATATCTGAAGCTTTAATTTCACCAGGTCCTTTTGCATCTAAAATAAGTTTTTTAGTTCCCTCTGAAGATGATTTTAATGCTAAAGATTTAACATTTAAAACTATATCGGTAACATCTTCTCTTACACCTTTTATAGAGGTAAATTCGTGTAGCACACCGTCTATTTGGATAGATGTAACTGCTGCACCTCTTATAGATGACAACAAAATTCTTCTTAGTGAATTACCTAAAGTTAAACCATAACCTTTTTCAAGAGGCTCAGCTACTATCTTTGCTTTAGATAAATCATCACTCATTTGAACATCGATTTTTGATGGTTTGATTAGAGATTTCCAATTTTTAATATTTACATTTTCTGTTTCCATTAAACTCTCCTTTTTTTTGGTGGCCTAGTACCATTATGAGGCATAGGTGTTGTGTCTTTAATTGATAAAATTTTAAATCCTCTTGCCTGTAAAGCTCTTAATGCAGTTTCTCTTCCTGAGCCTGGGCCTTTAACCTCAACTGACAACGTTTTCATACCAAATTCTAATGCTTTTGATGCAGCTGCATCAGCTGCAATTTGTGCAGCATATGGTGTAGATTTTCTAGAACCTTTAAAACCTTTTTGCCCTGCTGAAGCCCATGAAATTACATTTCCATTGGTATCTGCTATAGAAATAATAGTATTGTTAAAAGTAGACTGGACGTAAGCAATACCATTTAAAATATTTTTTTTAATTCTTTTTTTTTTAGAATAAGAGCTTTTTTTGATTTTACTTACATTTTTTTCATTTTTTTGATCTTGCTTTTCAATTTTATCAACTTTAGCCATGATTATTTTTTTAGTGGTGTTAATTTTTTACCTGCAATAGCAATAGCTTTACCTTTTCTAGTACGTGCATTACATCTGGTTCTCTGTCCTCTTACTGGTAATTTTTTCCTATGTCTTGATCCTCTGTAACAAGCAAGATCTATTAATCTTTTAATACTTAAAGAATAATCTCTTCTTAAATCCCCCTCTACTTTAAAATTTTGATCTATGTATTCTCTAATTTTCAAAATTTCATCATCAGTTAGTTGATTTACTCTTTTCTCTTTTGGTATTTTTAGTGATGAACAAATTTGAGAAGAAAATTTGTCACCTATGCCATAGATGTATGTAAGCCCTACATGAACAAGTTTGTTTTGTGGAATATTTATACCTGCAATACGAGCCATATATTAAGTGATAATTTTCAGCCTTTTATATAAGATGATCTTTTAAAGTCAACGGGTTAAACATTGATAAAACTGTTGATTTTAGCGGTTATTTCCTCAATTTTAGAATTACCATCTAATTCATGAAAATTAGAATTTTTAGAATAGAAATCTAAAACAGGTTTAGTAGTTTCCATATACTTGTCATATCTTTTTGTGATAGTTCTTAAATCGTCATCAGATCTATTTTCTAAAACTTTTCTTTGTTCGATTCTTTGAATTATTATATTTTTATTCACATTTAAATAAAAAACAAAGTCTATTTTTTGGTTAGATTTCTCTAATAATTTTTCTAAATTTTTAGCTTGAGTTAACGATCTTGGATATCCATCAAATATTAATTTATTCCTCTTATTTGGATCAAATAATGCTTTTTCTATTAATACATTAACTATTTCATCGCTAACAAATCTTCCATCATTCATATCTTCGACAATTTTTTTTCCTATTTTAGAATTTTTTTTGATTTCATCTCTTAACATATCACCTGTGGAAATCTGAAAATTATTTAACTTTTTTACCAAATGTTTAGCTTGTGTGCCTTTGCCAGCTCCAGGTGGACCAAATAGAATTACATTCACTTGTTTATCTACCTACCAAATTTAGTTTTTTTTATTAATTGCTCATATTGTGAACTCATAAGTCTAGTTTGAATTTGTGTTACAGTATCAATTGCAACGACAACAACAATTAATATTGAGGTTCCACCTAAATAAAATGGTATTGGATAATTGGCAATTAAAAACTCTGGCATTAAACAAACCAAAGTAAGGTATAATGCTCCTATAGTTGTTAATTTTGTTAAAATATTTTCAATATAAAGAGCTGTGCTTTCTCCTGGTCTTATTCCTGGAACAAAACCACCATATTTTCTTAAATTATCAGCAGTTTCTGTGGGGTTAAAAGTAATTGATGTATAAAAAAAAGTAAAAAAGATAATTCCAGATGCATACAGTAACATGTAAAGAGGTTGTCCCTGAGTAAAATATGAACTTATATTTAAGAAATTTTCATTATCAGAAACGTTAAAATTTGAAAAAGTTACTGGTAACAATAATAAAGCAGATGCAAAAATAGCTGGTATAACTCCAGCTTGATTAATTTTTAAGGGCAAATGAGATGACTCTCCGCCGTACATTTTATTGCCCATCTGTCTTTTAGGATAATTTATTAAAATTTTCCTCAAAGCTCTTTCCATAAAAACAATGAACAGAATAGTTAATATCAATAAAATAAAAATCGCAATTATCATTAGAGTCGAAATTGCTCCTGTTCTACCTAGTTCAAATGTTGTTACTAAAGCTCTAGGAATTTCTGCAACAATTCCTGCAAAAATTATCAAGGATATTCCATTTCCTATTCCCCTTTGTGTTATTTGTTCACCTAACCACATTAAGAAAATTGTTCCAGCTACAATGGTTGTAACTGTTGATATCTTAAAAAACATTCCTGGGTTAATAACTAAATTAGCTGAGGACTCCAAACCAACGGATAGACCGTAACCTTGAACAGTGGCTAATAAAACTGTTCCATAACGAGTAATTTGCGTGATTTTTGCTCTTCCTGTTTCACCTTGAGCTTTAAGATTTTTAAAATAATCTGATACACCAGTTAATAATTGAACAATGATTGAAGATGAAATATATGGCATTATTCCTAATGCGAAGATGGCCATTCTACTTACAGCACCTCCAGCAAACACGTTAAACATCCCAAGTAGACCTTTTTGATTACCCTCCATCAAAATTTTTAATTGCTCTGGATCAATTCCAGGTAAAGGAACAAACGTTCCAAATCTGTACACTGCTAGTATTGCAATCGTAAAGATTATCCTATTTCTTAAATCAACACTTGAAGATGAAGAGCTCATTATCTTGAGATATTATTTTTTAAGTTGTATTGATCCACCAATTTTTTCAAGCTTCTCTAACGCTGATTTTGAGGCTAAATCAGCTTCAATATTAATCTTATCTTTAATTTCACCAGAGCCTAAAATCTTAAGTTTTTTAGAATTTTTATTTATAAGTTTTAACTTTTTTAATGATGACGAATTTAATATGTCATTAGTATTAATTGTTTTCTTGTTTATGAAAGATTGTATTTTATCTAAATTTAAAATAGCTATATTTTCTTTTTGAATAGGATTAAAACCTCTTTTGGGTAAACGTCTATATAAAGGCATTTGTCCACCTTCAAAACTTTTTATTGCAACACCTGATCTAGACTTTTGACCCTTTACACCTCTCCCTGAAGTTTTACCTTTTCCAGAGCCTATCCCTCTGCCAACTCTAATTTTAGGTTTATTAAGTTTTGGTCTATTATTTAATTTTATCATTATCCTCTTTTTTCAATAATTTCTGATATCTTTTTATTTCTTATTGAAGATATCTGTTTAGGTGAATTCTGTTTTTTTAAAGCTTTAATTGTTGCTCTTATAACATTATGTGCATTAGATGTACCCATTGATTTTGCAACTATATCTTTTACCCCTAAAACCTCACAAACAGCCCGAACAGGACCACCAGCAATTATTCCTGTACCTTTTGATGCAGATCTTAAAACAATTTTACCAGATCCATCTTTTGCCTTAACATCATGATGAATAGTTCTTCCCTCTCTTAAAGGAATATGGATGAGTTTTCTTCTAGCTATTTCATTTGCTTTTTTAATTGCATCTGGAACCTGTTTTGCTTTAGCATGAGCTATACCAATTTTCCCAGCTTGGTTTCCAACAACAACCAATGCAGAAAAACCAAAACGTCTACCACCTTTAACAACTTTAGTAATTCTATTTATATGAACTAATTTTTCTAAAATATCGTCTGTTTTTTTTTCTTTAAAATTTTCCATTATTAAAATTCCATTCCATTTTTTCTTAGAGTTTCTGCAAAAATTTTTATACGTCCATGATATTTATAAATACCTCTATCAAAGTATATTTTGATGATTTTTTTCTCTTGAGCTTTTTTTGCTAATTTTTCTGCAACAATTTTTGATAGCTCTGATTTATTTTTTGTTTTAGTTTCTTTTATATCTTTTTCAACTGATGAAGCTGATAATAAAGTTATATTCTTCGTGTCATCAATAATTTGTGCTGAGATATTTTTAGATGACCTAAAAATACTTAATCTAAACCTTCCTGGCTTTGAAACTTTTTTAAGTTTATTTGTAATTCTAAATTTTTTTCTTGTGCTAGTGCTTAATTTCATTATTTTTTCTTACCCTCTTTTTTTAAAACATATTGACCTTTTTCTCTAATACCTTTTCCTTTATAAGGTTCAATTTTTCTAAGTGTCTTAATTTTTGAAGCAATTGAACCAACTAATTGCTTATCATGACCTGAAATTTTTAATGTTGTTTGTTTTTCAACCGCAATCTTAATACCCTCTGGTATGTCAAAATTTATATCATGGCTGTAACCTAATTGCAGATTCAGTTGATTGCCTTTAATTGAAGCTCTATAACCTACTCCCACTAGTTCTAAAATTTTCTCATAACCTTTTACTGATCCAATTACAGCATTATTAATCAAGCTTCTGTTCATACCCCATAATCTTTTGGTATTTTGATCAATCTTTTTAGGCTTTATAGATATCTCTTTGCCGTCTTTAATATCAAGATTAAATATATCTAAATCTATGTTTAAAGATCTTTTACCAAGAGGGCCTTCTATATTAATAATATTACCAGCAACAGCTACTTTTACTTTTTCTGGTATCGCAATGTTTATTTTTCCTATTTTTGACATATTAAAACACCTTACAAACTATTTCACCGCCAACTTTTTGCTTTCTAGCATCTATATCTGTCATAACACCTTTTGGTGTAGACAAAATTGCAATTCCTAATCCATTATTTATTTTTGGCAAACTATCTGCACTTGAAAAAATTCTTCTACCTGGTTTTGAAACTCTTTCAAAATTACTTATTACTGGATTGCCTGAATGATATTTTAACTCTAATGACAGGATATTTTTTTTCTCTTCTGTAGAAACTTTAAAATCTTTGATGAAACCCTCGTTTTTAAGAATATCAGCTATTTTACTTTTAAATTTAGAGGATGGTAATTCCACTTTTTTATGCTTTCTCGCTTGAGCATTCTTTACTCTAGCGATCATATCTCCAATTGGGTCACTTAAACTCATAAATACTCCTTTCTACCAACTTGATTTAACCATTCCTGGTATCTTTCCTTGCAAACCAAGTTGTCTTAGCGCAATTCTAGAAATTTTTAATTTTCTATAAACTCCGTGTGGTCTACCTGTTATTTGACATCTATTCATCACTCTGATTTTTGCAGAATTTCTTGGTAATTTAGAAAGCTTTTGTTGTGCTTTGAATCTTTCTTCTAAAGGTAATTTTTTATCCATGATAATTTTCTTTAACTTAGCTCTCTTATTAAAAAATTTATCTGAAAGTTTTATTCTTCGATTATTCTTATTAATTGAACTTAATTTAGCCATACTAATTATCTCCTTTTTTTATAAATGGAAAGTTCATCTTTTGTAAAAGTGCAAAACTATGGTCTTTACCTAAAGATGATATCACTATTACAATATCTAATCCTCTTACTTTATCTGCTCTATCAAAGCTAACTTCAGGAAATATAATGTGCTCTTTAACACCAAAAGTATAGTTTCCAAATTTATCAAACCCATTTGGAGATAGACCTCTAAAATCTTTTATTCTTGGTAATGCTATATTGACTAATCTATCAAGAAATTCATACATTTTATTTTTTCTTAAAGTTACTTTCAACCCAGCGTTAGAGCCTTTTCTAGTTTTAAAATTTGCTACAGATTTTTTGAATTTTGTTGTGACTGGTTTTTGACCTGTAATTTTAGCAAGATCCTCTTCACATGATTTTAAAACCTTAGAATCATTGCCATCTAAACCTAAACCCATATTTAAAATGATTTTTTCAATTTTGGGACCCATATTGAGGTTTTTAAATCCAAACTCTGTTTTTAAAGCTGGTTGGATTTCTTTTAAATAAAGTTCCTTTAGTCTTGGTGTCATTATTTTTTAGCCTCTGTTTTCTTAGTTTTTTTTTGCTCATTCACTATTTTGAGATTAGAGATATGGATAAAATTCTCCTTTGAAAATATACCACCTTTTTTTTCTTTTGTTGTTTTCACATGTTTTTTGATCATATTTAAATCTTTAACTTTTGCTCTATTGTTTGATCTATCTATTTCGATAACTTCACCTTCTTTGGCTTTATCTTTGCCTGCTAAAATTTTTACCTTTAAACCTTTTTTAATCATTATAGTACCTCGGGTGCTAGAGATATAATTTTCATTTGACCTCTTGTTCTTAATTCTCTTGTAACAGGACCAAAAATTCTTGTTCCAACTGGCTCACCCTTATCATCCACTAAAACTGCAGCATTATTATCGAACCTTACTTTTGATCCATCATCTCTGTGAATTCCTTTTTTTACTCTAACAACAACCGCTTTGTGGACTGAACCTTTCTTAACTTTGCCTTTTGGAATTGCTTCTTTAACAGCAATAACAATAGTATCACCAATGCTGGCATATCTTCTTTTCGACCCACCTAAAACTTTGATACACTCTATCTTTTTTGCTCCAGTGTTATCTGCAACTTGTAATTCAGTTTGAACTTGTATCATTATTTTGAATTCTCCATAACTTGAAATTTCTTATTTTTTGAAAAAGGTCTGCTTTCTATAATCGAAACTTTATCTCCTACTTTAAATTCATTTTTTTCATCATGAGCATTATATTTTTTTCTAACTTTAATAACTTTTTTTAAAACCGGGTGAGCATACTTTCTTTCAATTAAAACAGTTACTGTTTTATTTGGTTTATCGCTCACTACTACTCCTGTTAAAATCTTTTTAGGCATTAATTTTCTCTTTTAATAAAGTTTTAAGTCTCGCTATTGTTTTTTTTGTTTCACCTATCTTAGAAGGATTAGTTATTTGAGAATTAACTTTTTGAAATCTAAAGTTAAAAAGATCTTTTTTAAGCTTATCAATATTCTTTAAGATTTCGTCTTTTGATAGTTTTTTTATTTCTTGTTTTTTCATTTTATGAAAATCTTTTAATTGTTTTTGTTTTTATTGGTAGTTTTGCCGAAGCTTTATATAGAGCTTCCTTAGCAATTTGTTCAGACACACCATCAACCTCAAATAAAATTCTACCTGGTTTTACTCTGCAAGCATAAAATTCGGGTGAACCTTTTCCTTTACCCATACGAACTTCTATTGGTTTTTTTGACACTGGAATATTAGGAAATACTCTAGTCCAAACTCTTCCCTGTCTTTTCATGTGTCTTGTTAGTGCTACTCTTGCAGCCTCAATTTGTTTACCCGTTACTCTCTCAGGGCTTAATGCTTTTAGAGCGTAAGCTCCATAATTTATAAAGTTGGCTCTTGAAGCTTTTCCATGTATACGTCCCTTATGAGCTTTTCTCCATTTAGTTCTGACTGGTTGCAACATAATATTATTTATCCTCTTTAGAAATTGCTTTGTTTGTTTCTTGGCTAAATTCTTTTGCAAAGACTTCACCTTTATAAATCCAAACTTTAATACCAATGATACCATATGTTGTGAGTGCTTCAGCTTCAGCATAATCTATATCTGCTCTTAGAGTGTGAGAAGGTATGCTACCATCTCTCAACCATTCTGTTCTTGCAATCTCATTACCACCTAATCTTCCACTGACTGAAACTTTTATTCCTTTTGCACCAAGTCGTAAGCAAGATTGCATAGCTCTTTTCATTGCTCGTCTATAAGAAATTCTTTTAACTAGTTGTTGCGCAATATTTTCAGCAACTAAATAAGCATTTGTCTCTGGCTTTTTAACTTCTTTAATATTTAGAGCAACTTCATTTTTTGTGAATTTTGAAAGATTGTTTTTAATCTTATCAATATCACTTCCTTTTTTTCCAATTACAAATCCAGGTCTAGAAGTATAAATTGTTACATAACATTTATTTGAAGTCCTTTCGATCATTACTTTAGATACACCAGAATTGATCACATTTTTTTTAATATATTCTCTAATTTTAAAATCTTCGATAAGATAATTTCCAAAATCTTTTTTCTTAGCATACCAAACAGAGTCCCAACCTCTGTTTACACCTAATCTAAAGCCAACTGGATTAACTTTTTGCCCCATGACCCTCCGTTTTTTTCATCTCAGATAATATTATTGTTACACTTGAATAGGGTTTTAATATTGGCGCAGCTCTTCCTTTCGCTCTTGGTCTAAATCTTTTCATTGTAATTTTTTTTCCACAATAGGCTTCTTTAACAACTAGTTTGTCAATATCATATTGAAAATTGTTTTCAGCGTTGGCAACAGCTGAACTAATTGTTTTTCTGATATCTTTCGTTATTCTTTTTTCTGAAAATTCCAAATCTCTTATAGCAACATCTACTTTTTTGCCCACAATTCCTTTAAGAATTGGATTAAGCTTTCTTACGCTTGATCTGATATTATTGTTGACTGATCTTACTAGTTTATCTTTATTATTTTGTCTTTTCTTTTTCTTACTCATAAATTACTTTTTAACCTCAGCTTCAGCAGGTTTTGCTTTCTTGTCTGCTGGTGTGTGTCCAAAGAAAGTTCTTGTAGGTGCAAACTCACCAAGTTTATGACCAACCATGTCTTCTGACACTGTTATTGGGATAAATTTTTTACCATTATAAATTAAAAAACTCACTCCAACAAAATCCGGGAGTATTGTAGATTTTCTTGACCAAGTTTTAATTGGGATTTTTTTAGTGTCGGTTTTGTATTTATCCACTTTTTTCATTAAACTTTCCTCCACAAAAGGACCTTTCCAAACCGCTCTAGCCATTATTTGGTATCCTTTCTTTTATTTCTTCTCTTAATAATAAATTTATCTGTTCGTTTATTATCTCTTGTTTTTAATCCTTTAGCTGATTGGCCTTTTGGAGAAACTGGATGTCTTCCACCTGCACTTTTTCCTTCTCCACCTCCGTGTGGGTGATCAACAGGATTTTTAACTACGCCTCTTGTGTGCGGTCTTCTTCCTAACCATCTAGATCTTCCAGCTTTACCTATTTTAATATTTTTTTGATCTGGATTGCTTAAGACACCAATTGTAGCCAAAGATCTTGAGTCAATTTTTCTTACCTCACCAGATGCTAATTTTATTAGACTGTAGTTTCCATCTAACCCGCTAATAGTAACAGATGTTCCAGCTGATCTTGCTATTTTGCCACCTCCACCTGGCTGTATTTCAACATTATGAATATCTATGCCAACTGGGATATCTTGTAACGGCATGCAATTACCAACTTTTATCTCTTTTTTGGAACCGTTTTCAACTTTGTCACCAACTTTAATTTTTTGTGGAGCTAAATAATAAGCGTGAGAATTATCCTCAAATTTAACTAACATTATGTAACAAGATCGATTTGGATCATATTCTATTCTCACGACGGTAGCAGGTGTATCAAATTTTTTTCTATAAAAATCTATATGTCTGTACATCTTTTTGTGACCACCAGCTCGATTTATTGATGTTATATGTCCGTTATTATTTCTTCCTTTCATTGAATTTTTTGGTGAAACTAATGACTTAAATGGTTTTCCCTTCCAAAGACCAGCTCTATCAACTAGAATTGTCCCTCTGGTAGATTTCGTATACGGTTTGAAAGTTTTTAATGCCATTTAAATTCCTGTTGTTAGATCAATGCTCTGACCCTTTTTAAGTGTAATTATTGCTTTTTTAAAACCTGAAACTTTCACCTTTCTTCCTCTGGTAAGTTTTGTTCTCTTTTGTTTGTTTATGATATTAATTTTTGTAATATTTACTTTAAAAATCTTCTCAATGTTATTTTTAAGATTTTTTTTATTAGCACTCTTACGCACTTTAAAAACTATTTTGTTTTCTCCAGATAGATTAGTAGATTTTTCTGTCAGTAAAGGTGATAAAATTTTATCATACAGATGAAGTTTTTCTATTTTAGGCATATCTCTTCTCCAGCTCTTTTACAGAGCTTTCAGTAAAAACTATCTTTTTAAATTTAATCAAATCAAAAGCACTAAAGTGATTTATGTCTGTAACTTTAATGCTTGGAATATTTCTTATTGATTTTTCTACTTTTTCCTTTGAGGATTTGTCAAGAATCATTAAAGAGTCTGTGATTTCTAACTTTTTTAGAATGAGACTCATCTCTTTTGTTTTTTTTATATTATTATTAAAATCATTAAGAACTAATAAATCTTTATTTTTAGTTTTTTCACTTATTAATGAAGCTATGCTTTGCTTTTTTTCACTCTTATTTAACTTTCTTGTCTTGTAAGCTAATTGTCCTTTTGGTCCATGTGCTATACCACCACCAACAAATATTGGAGCTTTTCTACTAGCATGTCTAGCATTACCTGTGCCTTTTTGGGCATAAATTTTTGAGGTAGGTCCTGCTACTTCATTTTGTTGTTTAGTCTTTGCATGTCGTCCTTTATAATTAGCATTAGTTTTGTACAAGACACTGCTGACTAATTTGTGGTTTATTTTAGCAGAAAAAATTTTGTCTAAAACTTCTATAGAACTTTTTTTTCCATTTAGATTTAATTTATCTATTTTCATTATTTTTTCTTTTTATCTGGGGTTTTTTTTGCTTGTTCAGCAACTTTAGTTTTTTCATCAATTGTTAATTTACTTAAATTTTTGACAGAACCTTTCACAAGAACCTCAGAATTTTTTGAACCCGGTATTGAGCCTTTTAAATAAAGTAATTCATTTTCTAAATCTGTCTTAATAATTTCAATATTTTGCATAGTTCTTAATTTATCACCCATATGTCCAGCCATTTTTTTCCCTT
>CABZPB010000022.1 GCA_902527485.1 uncultured Pelagibacteraceae bacterium | reverse complement strand
ATTAATTTTTCATTTTCTTTAATATTAACAATAATTCCACTTGTCTTACCATCTTCGCTAATAACAAAGTTTCTGAAAACTGGACTTGCTAAAATTTCTCTAAAACCTCTATCTTTATCCACATCCTCATCTTTTAGTGTTTTGAAATTCATAAGTCTTTCCTGTAAAGGAGCATCAGAATTATCTAATAGAGGTATATCTAAAAGAGTAATAACACTATGGACCCAATCTAAGCTTTGAAGTTTATATTTTAAACTAAGAAGGTTATTAATTGCACTATCACTTACCATATCGTCATTAGGTGTATGTGTTAAAACTAGAAAATCTTTTGAACCATATCTATTCGTTACTTCTTTTAAATACTCAAGATCAGGATCACCCTCAATCAACAGTGTTTCAGAAGACGCATCAAGCCTAAAATCTTTTGAGAAATATCCAAAACAAATTAAAACAATAAATAAAATAGTTAAAACAAATTTTGAATTTTTTAAGATTGTATTTTGGTATAAATGATCAATCATTTAACCACTTATATTGTAAATTAATTATTTTGAGTATCTTTAAATTTTGTAAATCTTTCCTCAAACTCAAGTGTTACTTTGCCAATGGGACCGTGTCGTTGTTTCCCTATAATAATCTCAGCTAAATGCGCAACTTCATTCATCTTTGCTTGCCATTCAGCATGTTCTACCGTTGCTTCTCTTGGCTCTTTTCTTTGCAGATAGTAGCCCTCTCTGAATACAAACATAACTACGTCTGCATCTTGTTCAATTGAGCCAGATTCTCTTAAATCTGATAATTGTGGTTTATGATCATCTCTCTGCTCAACCTGTCTGGATAATTGTGATAGCGCAAGAACAGGGACACCCAATTCTTTAGCGATAGCTTTTAAGCCTTGTGTAATTTGAGATATTTCTTGGACCCTACCATCCTTATTATTAAATGATCCTTTCATTAATTGTATATAATCAACAACAATTAAATCTAATCCATACAATCTTTTTATTCTTCTGGCTCTATTACTCATTGCAGCAATACTTATTGCTGGCGTTTCATCTATAAACAGTGGAAGTTCTGATATATTTTTAGAGATTTCTAAAAATTGATCGAATTGTTCGTCTGAAATTCTACCTCTTCTTATATCATTCGAACTTATTCTTGCCTGTTCTGAAATAATTCTAGTTGAAAGTTGTTCTGAAGACATTTCTAACGAAAAAAAAGCAACAGTTGATTTTGTGTTACTCTCCTGTATTTTTTGAGCGGCATTAAAAGCTATATTGGTTGCAAGAGATGTTTTACCCATTGAAGGTCGTCCTGCTATAATAATTAAATCTGATTGATGAAGTCCACCTAATCTATCATCTAAATCTCTTAAACCAGTTGGAACACCTACAATTCCACCTTCGTTCTTATACGCTGCAGAAGCCATTTCAATAGTTTGCTTCATAGCGTCGTCAAATTTTATTAATGAAGAGCTAAATGTTCCTTTTTCAGCTAAATCGTAAAGCAATTTCTCCGAATTTTCGATAATTTTTTGACCATTAGACTCAAGATCATTTTCTTTAGCATCATCTATCATTTTTTCTGAAATTTTAATTAACTCTCTTCTTACATACATATCATATATTATTTTTGAGTACTCAATTGCCTGTCTTACAGATGTAGAAAATTTTGTAATTTTAACCAAATATTCTGGAATGTTTAATTCATCCTTTTCATTCTCAAAATAATTTTTTAGAGTTATTGGATTAGCGAGCATGCCTTTATAGATCATATTTTCGATAGCGTTGAAAATTTTTTGGTGCATTGGATCATAGAAATTAGTATTTGAAACTATGGAATTAACTTCATCAAATATTTCATTAGTTACTAAAATTGATCCAATTACTGCTTGTTCTGCTTCTATATTATTTGGTAACTCTTTATAAGTCTCTTTAACAATACTTAAGTTATTTTCCATAAAAAATCTTATACTACAGAAAATAATAAGATTTTAAATTTTAAAAAAGCCTGTGGATGAATTTGTATAATTATTGGGTACTTTCTGCTGAATTTACTACGATCGTTATTTCAGCCTCAACTTCCGAGTGCAAGGAAATTTTCACTTTAAATTTTCCAATAGATTTAATTTCTTTGACTGGCTGTATCATTGAAGGTTTAATTTCAGTCTTACTTTTTTCATAGATTATTTTTGAAATTTCTGTTGGTTTTACTGAACCGTATAATTCTTTATTTTCTGTACTAAGTTTATTAACAGTATATTCTTTTTTACTAACCTTTTCAAAAATTTTTTTAGCAATTTGTTTTTTTTCATCATCTTTTTTTGAAAGAGTCGATTTAATTTTTTCGACTTTCTTTATATTTTCTTTGGAGGCATTTAATGCTTTTTTATTGGCTATTAAAAAATTTCTAGCAAATCCTCTTTTAACATCTATTACTTCTCCAATAGACCCTATTCTTTTTAAATTTTCTAGTAATATTACTTTCATTATATTAATGCTAAGTTTCTTGCTCTCTTAATGCATAAGGCTAATTCTCTTTGTTTTTTTTGAGAGACATTCGTAATTCTAGAGGGTAGGATTTTACCATTTTCTGATATATATTTTTTTAAAAGTTTGACGTTTTTATAGTCGATTTTTGGGGCACCTTTGACTGATAGTGGACAGTTTCTTTTAAACCTATATTTATTTGGCTGAAAAATACTTAATTTCGCAAAATTGCTTTGCCTGCCTTTTTTATTTCCACTTTGTTTTTTTGGCATAATCTTAGTTATTTGTTTTATCTTTTTTATCTTTTTTTTCTAATTCCTCATTTTTAAGAAAATAATTTGTATCTAAATCAAATTTTTTAACTTTTACAGTTAGATATTTTAATAATTTTTTATCAATAGTCTCATTTTTTTCTAATTGTTCAATTACTTTCCCTTTTCCCTTAATTTTAAAATGGATGTAACTACCTTTTCTATTTTTTTTTATCAGATAAGTTAAGTTTAGAAGACCCCAATTTTCAGTTTTAACTATTTCACCCTCATTTTGTTCAACAATTTTAGAATATTTTACAGTTAATTGTTTCAACTCAGCTGGAGACGCATCTTGCCTTGCTATAATAGTATGTTCGTATAAGTTCATTTTAATTCTTTAATAAAAATTGAGGATATACTATTATAAACTCTCAATTACAATAGTTAAATAAAAAATAATTAAATAGTTTTTTAAATGTTTTCTGTAATTTTTCCTGGTCAAGGTTCACAAATAGTTGGAATGGGAAGAGAGTTTTTTGACAAACATGAAATTGTAAAAAAGTTATTTAAAAAAGCCGATGAGACACTTGAACTTGACCTCTCCAAACTTATTTTAGAGGGTCCTAAAGAGGAGTTAGATCTTACAATAAACACTCAACCGGCAATCTTTTTAATAAGTTATTCAATCTTTCAAGTGGTCAAAGAGAATTTTAATATTAATTTAAATGATGCAAAATATTTTGCTGGTCATTCATTAGGGGAATATTCGGCATTATCTTGTGCTGGATATCTGGATTTTAAAGAAACTATAAAGATATTAAGAGTAAGAGGACACGCTATGCAAAATTCAATGCCAAAAGGTGAGGGAGGTATGTTGGCGATTTTGGGATCAAAAATTGAAGAAGTTGAAAAAATTTTAAAAGACAACCAAAATAATTTTGAGGCTCAGGTTGCTAATGATAATTCAGATGGTCAGATAGTTTTGAGTGGTAAAACACAAGACTTGCAAATCCTAAGTAAATTTTTAAAAGAAAAAAAAATAAAGAATATCAAATTACCAGTTAGTGCACCCTTTCATAGTAATTTAATGAGTAACGCTACTGAAGTGATGAAAAAAGAATTGCAGAAAATTGATTTTAAACAATCAAAAAATATTTTAATCTCTAATGTTACTGCAGATGAAATTTCAAATATTGATGATTTAAAAAGTTTACTTATAAACCAAATTGAAAAAAGGGTTAGATGGAGAGAGAGTATACTTAATATGATAAACAAAGGTGTAAATCAATTTATTGAAATTGGGCCAGGAAAGGTACTTTCTGGTCTAATTAAAAGGATTAATAAAGATGTAAAAATTTCTTCAATTAATAGTCAATCAGATATAGAAAGTTTAAATATATGAATGATCTAAAAGGAAATAATATTATCGTAACTGGAGCAACAGGTGGAATAGGAAATTCTATAATAAAAAAATTATATGATGCCGGGGCTAATATTTTAGCCACAGGAACTAAAAATGAAAAGTTGGAAGAACTAAAAAAAAAATTTCAAAATATCCAATTATTGAAATTTGATATCTCACAAACCGAAGATTTAGAAAATTTTATTGAGAATGCTACAGAACAACTTGGAGGTAAACTTGATTGTATAGTAAATAATGCAGGTATTACTAGGGATAACCTAGCCATACGTATGAGTATAAACGAGTGGAAAAAAGTTATAGATATGAATCTTACTTCTACATTTTTGATCAGCAAGTTTGCAATTAAAAAAATGCTTAAAAATAAAAAAGGTAAAATAATAAATATTTCATCTATAGTTGGACATACTGGAAATTTAGGACAAACAAATTACTCTGCCTCAAAGGCAGGGATAGTTGCTATGTCTAAAAGTTTAGCAATTGAATACGCAAAAAAAAATATCAACATTAATTGTATATCACCAGGTTTTATTAAAACAGCTATGACAGATAAAATTGATGAAAAATTCAAAGAAAATATTATTTCAAAAATACCATCTGCAAGGTTAGGAGAACCTGAAGACGTTGCTAATGCAGTTATTTTTTTAGCATCTTCCATGTCTGACTACATAAATGGAGAGACATTGCATGTTAATGGGGGTATGTATATGGCTTGACAATCTAGGTAATTAAACTAATAACGATTTATAACAAAAAAAGGATCAATATGTCAGAAGATGTTTCCAGTAAAGTTAAAAAAATTGTAGCAGATCATTTAGGAATTGATGAGTCGAAAGTTACAGAAGAGTCAAGTTTTATCGACGATTTAGGTGCCGATAGTCTAGATACTGTTGAGTTAGTGATGGCGTTTGAGGAGGAATTTGGCTCAGAAATTTCTGATAGTGAAGCAGAAAAAATTTTAACAGTTGGTGATGCAGTCAAATTTATTGAAGGCAAAGCTAATTAATAAATCTTAAATGCCCTCATCAAAAGATGGGACAATGGTTATTCTATCCTCTCCGTCCGGAGCAGGTAAAACCACACTAGTAAATTTGCTTTCGAGACAAAAAAATTTTGAAACGTCTATCTCTCATACCACAAGACAACCTAGACCAGACGAAATTCCAAATAAAGATTATTTTTTTGTAAATGATATTGAATTTAAAAGGTTAATTAATAATCAAGAATTTTTAGAATACGCTAAAGTTTTTAACAATTATTATGGGACAACAAGAACTCCAATCATTGACAAATTAAATAAAGGAAAAAACGTTCTATTTGACATTGATTGGCAAGGGGCTGATCAAATCAAAAATAAAAAACTTGATTACAAATTAATTACCTTTTTTATTTTGCCTCCTAGTAAAGAAATTTTATATGAAAGACTTTCAAATAGACACATGAAAGATAAACTCATAGTTGAGGAAAGAATTCAGCAATTTGGAAGAGATGTGCTTCATTGGATAAATTATGATTATGTCGTTATTAATGATGAATTAAATAATTGCTATACGAAAATAAAAAGTTTAATAGATGCCGAAATTAAAAATGGATCAAAAGATTATGACCGTAATTATATAAGAAATCATGTTGAAAAACTAACTTCTTAAATTCTCATATTCTTTGGTTAATTTAAAGTATGTTTCAAAATCTAAATTTTGAGGCCTTGATTTAAGATCAACCCCAATTTTTGAGGCAATATTATTATTTTTAAACAATTGATGGTATGGTTTTTTAATCATTTTTCTTCTGTGCATAAAAAATACTCTTGTTATTCTCTCCAAATTTTTTGAATCTTGAAATATAAAAAAATTTTTTTTAGGGCTAAAAAGTAAAACAGTGCTATCAATTTTTGGTTTAGGTTGAAAACTAAATGGACTTACATCACAAATTTTTTTTATATTCAATCTCCAATTAGCTAAAATCGTTAATCTTCCATATCTTTTAGTATTAAAATTAGATATTATTCTATCCGCCACTTCTTTTTGAAACATAAGCACAAGGTAATCAAACCAGATTTTTTCCTCAATGTTTAATATCCATTTACATAAGATTTCAGTGGAAATATTATAGGGTAAGTTACCAAAAACCGTTAAAGTTTGATCACTTAATGAGTTTTCATTTATATTTAAGATGTCTTTATTAATTACCTTGATCTTACTTCCAAATTTTTGATTTAGAATGCTTGCTAAATTGTTATCTTTTTCAACCACCAAAACTTTTTTTGGATTTTTTTTTAAAATTCCCTCAGTCAAATTACCAGTGCCAGGGCCTATTTCTAAGATATTCTTATTTTTTAATTCTAAAATATTTACTATTTCATCAATTATCTTTTGATCAACAAGAAAGTTTTGTCCGAGGCTTTTTTTAGCCCTAATCATTTTTTGTCTAAAAATTCTAATGATCTTACTAAACTAATTGGATTTGAAATATTTTTTCCAATCATTTTTTCATTAGGGCCATGATCTGGTGTTACTCTTAAAAAAGGTAATCCTAAAGTTATATTTATAGCATCATACTCAAATATGGTCTTTATTGGGGTTAAAACTTGGTCATGATACATTCCAATAATAACATCAAATTTCTTTCTATTATTTTTTAAGAAAATTGTATCAGCTGGAAAGGGACCTTTTACGTTTATCTTATTTTCTAAAGATTTAATAACTGGACTTATAATTTTAATATCTTCATTAAATTTCAACACACTTTCACAATGAGGATTTAAACCTATAACAGCTATCCTAGGTTTAAATCTTAAAAATTTTTTATAAAAATCATTGATTATAACGATCTTTTCCCTGACCTTTTTTTTTGTAATTTTTTTTGCAACCAACTTTATAGGCAAATGTGTTGTCACAGGGCAAACTGATAATTTTTTATTATAAATTAACATTGCAAATTGATTTTGACTAAAATTTTTAGCTACAAACTCAGTCACACCAAGGTATTTATTTTTTAAGGTTCTAGTTTTATTTATTGGTCCGTTAATCATCTTATGAGTTAAACCTTTTTTTATTAACTTGAATGCAACTTTGAAGCAATCAAAAACATATTCGCTAGGCTCTTGAAATCTTACATCAATTACATAAATCTTTTTTTTATGTAATTTTTTAGAAAAGATTTTATCTAATTTGATTTGTTCAATATTTTTGTTAAAATTATATTTTTTTGTTTCATTATTTAAATTTTCTTTATCGCAAACTAGAATTAGAGGACTTGAAAAAAATTTTGATTTAAAAGATTTAAAAAAAATTTCAAAAAAAACACTTTTTTTTTCTCCAGGCACTATTAATATAGGATTAGAACTCACTTATTGTACTGTTTAATTTAATTTTATTATAAAAAATATTAGAAAACTTGTCTAATTGTTTTGATGTTTCTCTCATGATCATTTTATTAAGCTCTTTTTGCTTATCAAATTCAATAGTTACTTCTTTAATATCATTTATTTTTAAAATTAAATAACTATTACCCATTTTAATAGGATGACTATACGAATTTATTTTTAAATTTTTTATTTTTTGATTTACTTCAATTGATAGATTATTTTGTTTAATCCAGCCGATTTTACCACCCACTTTAGCACTGTCAGATATACTATATAAATTAGCGGTATTTTCAAAACCATTAATTTCTATGCTTTCTAAAATTTTTTTTAATTGTTCTTCATAAGAAATATCTTGTTTATTATCAAAAACTATCTCAGATATATTATATTCAAAAGAAAATTCCTCTTTACTTATTTTTTCATTAATTAAATCATTTTTATTAATTTTTACACTTTTAGAATAATTGGCATAAACCAAACTTTTCCATTCATTTTCAATTTCAATCTTTCTTTTAATATCATTTAAAGAGATATCAAAATCATCTAAATAACTTTCAAATTGGGATTGATTCGAATAATTTAAATTTTGTATCATGTTTTTTAAAACATCATCAATTTGATCATTTTGTAAATTCAATTTTTTGTATTTAAGTATTTCACTTTTTCTAATCATTTCTTTAATTATTGACCTTTTGGCAAGTTTTAGAAGATCATTTTTGTTAATTTCGTTTAGTTTTGGGTTAAGAGCTAAGAGAAAATTACTTTCCTTTTCAAGATCATAAGTTGTAATTATATTATCATTTATTTTCATGATAATTTGTAAATTAATCTTAGAATAAGAAATGTCATTTAAGAAAAAAAAAATTAAAACTAAGGTAATAGTCTTTTTATTTAATATCATTTCAAATTAGGAGTATTGAACCCACCAAATGGTAAAATTGATAATTTAAAGAAAAGATTTTCGGATGGTTTTAAGTCTTGGTCACTATAATATTCTTTATTGTACTCTATGGCAGCAGTTAAGCAATCATTTTGAAATTGATAAATAAGATTATAATACTCAGTAAAGTTTTTTTCTTTATTTTTACTAGTTTCAAAAATTAAACTATTTTTATCATTAAAGGCATAACGTGTTTGGTTTTGTAGATAAGAAGTTTTTAAGTTGCTATTATTTTCATTCAGATACTCAAATTTTGTAGTTAGATTTTTAAAGTAGTATTCAAAACCGAAAAGTTCATAATTTTGGTCGACCAAATTGTTTTTCAGTGAAAAATCATAATTAATTTCTGTATTTTCAAAAGGATTATATTCAATTAATCCGACAAAATCTGAAGTTTTATCACCTAAATTAGTATTAGCTGGTAGATCTTTATTTTCCTCAAAGCGAAGATTATTTGCAAAACCAAATTTTATTTTTTGATTAAAATTCAATCTGTCTGTTTTTGTATATTCATAACCATATGTTATTGATACTCCCCCCCTCATTTATTTCATCTAATCCTAATCTGTTAATATCATAGATATTATCATAATTTATTTTAGCATTATTTTTACTTACATCTTTTGTATGAGGAGTACTTAAATTCAAAGTAAATTTTGGTGTAATTGTGTAATTAAATTTATCAGTTTGTTTTTGAAGAGGGTAAGTATAATTATTTTGTAACGTAGGCATTAGGGTACTTGTATCTTTATTTTTAAATTTTCCCGAATTCTTTGCTTTTGAGTTTACATTTTTGATTAAGAATTTTTTGTTATTTTCAATCCCATTGTTAAGATATTTTGAGTCTGAGTTAAATTCAAAATCATTTATTAAAACTTTTTCAGTTATATTTGTGTTATAATTTTTATAATATCCACTTGATCTATATGAATAATTATCATTAAAGATTTTAGAAAAATTAAAATTAGGAACATATTCGTATCTATCACTATCTACTTTACTTAAGTCCTCATAAATATTTAAGTTAGTATTAATTGTTTGGGTTTTATCGTATAGATTTAAGTTTATTGAATTAATTAGGTTTGAGTTATTATTTATGATTGGACTTTCGATCTTATACGCTTTTAAATATGTATCATCTGAGACCTGCTCTAGTTTAATATTTAGGTCAATATCGTCGAAATTTTCACTCTCATAATTCTTTTTAAAATTATAAAATAAATGTCCCTTTGCACTCTTATTGTTTGAAACGAACTGACTGAGATCACCTATGTGTTCAGATTTTTTGTTTTTTTGTCTTAATTCAGTTTGCAATAGGAATTTATCATCATTATAAAATCTTGGATTTAATGTTATATCTTTATTTTCCGCTACTGCTATAAAATAAGGTAATTTTAAAGCCAACCCTGTTGTACTACTTTCTTGCAATCTTGGAGTTAAAAATCCTGTTTGTCTTTTGACTGTTGGATCAGGATGAAAAAACTTTGGGAAGTAGAATATCTTTTTATCATAAATTTTTAGACTTGCATCTTTGTAATAAATTATTTTCTTTGTTTTATCATGTCTTATTTCATCAGCACTCAGTTCCCAAGGAGGACATTTTTCTCTTTTTTTACAAAATGTAAAGGTGCCTTTTTTAACTATTGTATTTTTTTTATCACTAACCAAGCTTCTTCCTTTTAATCTGGGTTCGTTTTCTGAATTTTCTGAAATTCTAAAATTTAAACCAATATCTTTTGCGACAATTTCTTTTTTGTTTAAATCTAGATATGCAATTTCTAAATCAAATGTATTTTTATTTAGATCTGTAACTTTAGTGTTAGCTAGCCTAATAATCCTATCTTTTGTGTGATAGTCAAATTCACTTACTTCATAAATGTTATTAAATTCATCAATTATTTTTGTATCACTTTCACCAAAAATTTTCTGGTTATTTATTTCATAAATTATTCTATCCGAGTATATAACTAATTTATTCATTTTGTCGTCAATTCTCACTTTGTTTGTAAAATTAATTTTCCCGTTTTTTAAATTATATACAATTGTATCTGATGATATTTTTAGATTTATATCAATTTTTGAAATTTTGCCCTGGCTTACGACAACCAAAGATTGATCCTTGAAATATTTTATTTTTATACCTTCTATAACAATTCCATCCTCCTTAATTTTTGCAATACCATTGTTTGCGATTGTTAAATTTTGATTGTCAACAATTTCAATATCTGAAGCATCAAATTCAATTTCTTTAGCAAAGATCTTACTTAGGAATAAGATTTGATAAAAGATAACTAAAATTATTAGAATACTATTTTTCATTAATCCTTATTAAACCAACAATTGAAATTATACTTAAAAAAATCATAGGAAAAAATATAGACATATATATTGGTATTTTATTTGTTAGCCCAAAAACATTAAAAATATTATTTATGTAATATATAATCACAGATAATGAGATACCCAATAAAACATGAAATATATATGGTTTATTTTTTTTTATATTTAGCATGATAATTGACGAAATAATTACTAAAATAGTAAAATAAATAGGTAGTGATATAATTTTGAGAAAATGCAAATCGATATCCTGCGAAGAATAACCTAACAACATGTTCTCTTTTTTTATATCAGCTAATTGAAGTAAATTAAATGAATTGAGATTCCTAAAAGCACTATTAATTTTATCGATATTAAAGTGGGTATTTAAAATTAAAGTTTCACCTAGCTGAAACTGAGAATTATCTCTGAATACTATTGGGTTTTCAATAATCCATTTATCAGAGGTTATATCAACTTTTTTAGCAAAAATATTTTCTATTAAATTAAAATTATTGTCAAATTTTGATATAAAAACATCTTCAAGATAAGGATCTTTTTTTTCATTACCATTTATTATATAAATCTCATTTTTTATTTCATCTTTAATCCATATACCGTTATCATTTACGTGCTTTAGATATTTACCATCTTCAGAATAAATATTTTTAATATCAGAATAAATAAATTTTAATTTTGAAGAAATGGGATAATAAATTGTAATTATTATAATACCAAAAAGAAAAGAACATATAGCCAAAAGTTTAATTAAATAAAAATTATTTAAATTATTTATTTTAATAAGCTCATTTTCTTTTTTTTTAATTAAATCTATAAAAAAAAGTTGCGCTGTAATTAAAATTACGAAGGGAAGTATTTCGAGCAAAGTAGTTGGTGCATCGAAAATTGCCAACATAAATGGTAAATAAAAAGCCGATGTTGATTCGCTTAAAAAAGTAATCTCTTCAAAAATTGTTAGTATAAATGACAAAGAAAAAAAGATGGCACTCAACATCAATAACTTTTTAAAAAACAAAATAATAAAATATCTATCTAATGTGTTAACCATGATTAACTCTTGAAATTAAAAATTTATAAATTAAAAAATAAATTATTATTGGAAAAAATATAACTATAACGAATAATATTTGTGAGATCTCTATATATCGCATCAAAATTTCTGACAAAACTAAAATCAAGAAGACAAATAAAAAAACTTTTATAGTTTTAAAAGAAAAATTATTTTCAATTTTTGAAAAAGTTAATAAAAAACAACACACCAATGTTAAAAGCGGGAAGTACATTGGTTTTATAAATCTTTTGTAAATTTCTTGTTTAATATTTTTTAAGCTACTAAAATCGCATAGAAACATTTCTTCCCTATAACTTATATCTTTCAGTAGACTTATCGAACATTCTATAATTTTACTTGTGGGCAACTCTTGCATTTTTGCAATTTTAATCGTTCTAGATTCAAACTTTGATAAATCATAATCTATTTTATCAAATTCAAAACTTATCAATCTATTATTATTGGTACTTACTATTTTACCCTTTAATAATTTAAAAATTTTATTATCACTACTATCTAAAAAACCCTCTTTTGCATAAATTATTTGATTATCATCAGATGTTAAATCCAATATATTTCCTTCTTGGATATATATATTCTTAAAAGAATTTTTACCTGTTTTTTCGTTAATAAATATGGTCAATCCGGAAACTGTATCAATGAATTTTCCTTGCTTAATTAAATTTGGTAGAAAATCCATATTTGAATTTTTTAAAAATTCTCTTGCTTTTAATTGACTCGATGGTGATATGATGCTTCCAATTAAAATTTGAAGAATCATTATAATTATTGAGAAATTAATTAAATTAGAAATAAATTTTTTTTTGGTAATTCCATTAGTCCAAAATATAAGTAATTCATTATTCCTTTCATATTTAATTAATTCAAAAAAAACAGAAATTCCAAATACAAAAGGGAGAATTCTATGAATTATTTTTGGAAAGTTAAATAAATTGTAATAAAAATAGATAGTAAAATTGTGCCCATCGTTAATTACAAAATCAAGGTAGTTTGCTGCTTGAATTATCCAAACAATTAAACCTATAGTAAATGTTATAATTAGAGCTCTCAGAGATATGTCTAAAATTATTTTTCTAAAAAGTATTTTTTCCATTGAAATATTATTATTTTACTCATATATAGCATTACTCTTATAGATTGTATTTAATTTTTTATGGATATTAATTTTAATTTTAAAAAACAGATTTTTGGTAAATCTAAAGCAAATTTAATATTATTTGCGGATGAAAAATTCAATATTACTGGTTTAAAAAAACATATCTCCAATTTTGAATATTCTTACCTTTCTGATTTGCTTAATAAAAAAGATACAAAGAAAAAAATTTTAACTTTTGATATCAGCTCAAAAAAGAAAATAATTTTAATTTCGCTTAAAAAAAATCTTGTCAATACCGACGTAGAAAATTTAGGAGCAAATTGTTACATTATCTTAAATGAATTAAAAGAAACTGAATATAGCGTTAACTCAGATACTATTCCAAAAGGATTTAAAAATATTATTGGATATTTTTTACACGGTATTAAATTGAAATCATATAAATTTGAAAAATATAAAACAAAAAAAAATAAAAACAATATTAATGTAAATATTATAGGTAAAAATATTCCTGATTATAAAGAACAATTAAAATTTAAGTCCATAGAGGAGGGTACTTTTTATACAAGAGATTTAGTCTCAGAACCCGGAAATGTGTTACATCCTGATGAATATGCTAAAAGAATAAAATCTTTGAGTAAGTTTGGCCTAAAGATAAAGATTTACAATGATAAAGAATTAAAAAAATTTGGTATGAATACCTTACTTGGTGTTGGTCAAGGTAGTATCAGAGGATCTTATCTTGTAACAATGGAATGGAGTGGATCAA
>CABZPB010000021.1 GCA_902527485.1 uncultured Pelagibacteraceae bacterium | reverse complement strand
GGATGCATCAAAATAAAGTAGACTACACAAATACCTTTTGTCATTTAATGAATCTTAAGGACTATGATGATGACTCATATAAAGATAATAATTTTCAAAATTGGAAAAAAAATTGGCAAGAAAGATTAAAGTTAAATAATAAGTCTCCAAAAAATTATATTAAATTAATGAGAAGTGTTAATCCTCTTGTGATTCCTAGAAATCACAAAATTGAGAATTCATTAGAAAAAGCCATTAATAATAATCTTGAGCCATTCAACGAACTTTTAGAAATTTTAAAAAAACCATATGTTCTGCAAAAAAATGTTTCTGATTATCTAAAAATGGACTCCTCTACAAAAGAGTACAAAACTTTTTGCGGTACTTAACCTTACTACTCAATTAGAAAATTTTTTCCAATTTTCGACTGGAGGGACTAAGTGTTCAAGTGTTGATGAGTCTTTTGCTAAAAATACAATATCTGCTGAAATTGATATTCTTTCAGAATTAGACTTGCCTTGTTCTGTGCCATGAATTGTTTTGGAAGGAAATATCAACAGATCATCTTCTTTTGTATCAAATACAACTTTACTAGAATTTAAAATATCTCGTTTTTTAAAAATATTTTCTTTTGCTAACGATCTTGAGTCGAATAATTGAGGAATAAATTCATTATGCTTAGAAGTATCAAAAAACATGATCTTAGCGTCATCTTTTTGTTTCTTTAAATAAAATGCAATGGAAAGATGCGACTGATCATGTGAATGATTATCAATATGTTCAGTTTTTTTTGAAATTGTTGCCCACGATCTCTGAAAATAAAGATCAAGCTTTTTGTGATTCACAGATAAACTTTCTAAATATTCTAAAATACAATTATTAATTTGAGTAAACAAATTTTTAAATTTTGGATTATTGTGCAAATATTCAAACCCTTGCGTATCTCCTGTCCAAGCTTTTGTTGCAGATTTATAATCTAAATTTTTACTTTTTTTTTCCATTATTCGGACTTCTTCGATCATTTCATTTTTTTCATTCTCCGAAAGTGAGAGTGTCGACTTATAAACTGTCAGTGGAAAAAAATTAAAAATTTTTTGCATTTAAGGGTTAATTACAGCACGTAAGGTTCTGGTCTTGCTTTTTCACCTAATACTCTTTCTACTGCCATATTTGATATATCTATCGATTGATAAGAGCCAGTTGTAATTAGCTCTGTTAAAGCTCTTCCAATTCCTGGTGCTTGCATTAATCCCCTTCCTGTAAAACCAGTTGCCAAGTATACGTTTTCAAATTTAGGATGTTTTCCTACAACCGCATTATTATCTAATCTATTACAATCATAATAACCTGCCCAACCACCAGTTAATTTCAATTCTTCAAATGCAGGAATTCTTTTAGCTAAAGCGGGCCAAACTAATTCCTCAAAATCATCCCAGGCCGGTTCAAGATCTGTGGCATCAAAAACTGATTTTGGTGAACCAGCTAAATACTCCTTACCCTCAGGTCTCCAATAAACTCCTGTTGTTAAATCTCCAGTTAATGGCATTTCAGGAATATGTTTCGGACACTTAACTCTAAAGACTGTGTGCTTTTGAGGCTCTACTGGAATATCTTGCAATAATTCTTTTGTCCAACATCCAGCGGCAGAAACTATGGTTTTAGCGTTTATCTCAGATAAAGATTTAATTTCACCTTTAACAAATTCTGCACCTTGCTCTATTGCTTTGCTTTTTAGTGCTGTGTGAAAAAGGAAAGGATCAATCCATCCCTCACTTTTATTATCAGTAAATGTAGCCGTTTCTATTCCTTCTTTGTTTATATAAGGAAAAAACTTATCTAACTCGGAACCTTTTATGTTCTTAGTTCCAGCTTCACATACTTTATGATTTTCAAGAGCCTTATATTGTTCTTCTGCATGTTCTGGGCCAAACATTAATAGATATCCATTTGGTACCATGCTTGCAGTAGGATTAGGATTTTTTTCTGTTTTGAGTAATTCTGGTATTTGAAAAATAAATTCTCTCGCAAATTTACCTAGTAAAATATTTTCAGTTTGAAAAAATTGTCTTCTAAAACCACCAAGAGATAATGGAAAGGAAGCAGATTTATAAGTCAGGTCTCTCTCAATTACTTTAACTTTTCTTCCCTCTTTAGATAAAAAATAAGCAGTTGCTGCACCAATTATTCCACCACCAACTATTACAACATCATCCATTTAATTTAACACCATTAAGTTATAGTTAAGAAATAAAGCATAGAAACACCAAAGTAAATATGGAATCATTAAGTAATAACTTACAAAATTGACACGTTTAAATCTAATAATCAAAATTATTATCAAAGTTATCAAAATTACAAGAACAACTAATGCAAAAAAAATTTGATGTAGTCCAAAAAAAACAATACTCCAAGTTGCATTAAAAACTATATGTATAAAATAAATGTAAATTGTATTTTCATCTCTTTTTTTACTGTGCCAAAAGAACCAAATAGCTAATGTCATCATTATGTAAAGTGTTGTCCAAACAGGAGCAAATATCCAATCTGGTGGATTATAATTTGATTTAACAAGTCCAGAATACCAAGGCTCTTTGAGGGTTATAGAGACTAAACCACCAATAAATGATGCGGAAAAAGTGGCAATTGAAAAAAGAATTAATGAATAAAATTTATTTTTTAGCATATTAGTATTATACATCTTTATAATATGAATAAAAAAACTATTTGGATCACAGGTGGTAGCACAGGAATTGGTAAAGCTTTAGCAATAAAATTTGCCAAAGAAGGTTGGAATGTTGCAATATCTGCAAGACGTGAAAATTTACTAAAAGAAATTTGTGGAGAACATAAAAATATTAGTTCTTTTCCATTAGACGTAACTGATAAGAATAAATGTAAAGAAGTTTTTCAAAATATAATAGATACTTTTCAAGGTATTGATATTTGTTTTTTCTCAACTGGTACATGGGATCCCAAAAGAGAAAAGGATATTGATGTTGAGCAAATTGAAAATGTATTTAAGGTAAATTTTTTTGGAACATTAAATAGTATAAAGGCTGTAGAGAAATATTTTAAAAATAAAAAAAGTGGAACAATCACAATAGTTTCATCTATTGCAGGTTACCGGGGATTACCTAATTCAACTGGATATGGGCCATCTAAATCAGCTTTAAATAATTTAGCTGAAAGTTTATATTTTGATTTTCGTAGATCAAACGTTCGGGTATGTCTTGTCTCACCAGGTTTTATTAAAACACCGATGACTGACAAAAATAATTTTAAAATGCCTTTTTTAAAAACTTCTGAATATGCTGCAGAAAAAATTTATAATGGTTTAGTAAACAAAAATTCTTTTGAAATTCATTTTCCAAAATCTTTAACAATTACTTTGAAAATACTAAGTTTCTTACCAAATAAAATTTATTTTGGATTAATAGGAAAACTTACAAAATACCAAAAAAACAATTAATCTTTTACAAAAACTACGGTTAATTCTGCTACTTTGAATCCAAATTTAGTCATTGTAGCCCTATTAATTGCTACACGTTCATCTTGTTTGAAAATCCAATCATCAAAAGTAATTTTCATTTCTTTACCTTTAACCGGAACTAACAAAACATATTCAAATTTAAAAGCTGGACCATATGAAAATCCTTTAGCTTTACCAACAACATCTCCTGCCGTACCCTCATAATTATTTTCATCAATTTTAATGATCTTCCATTGTCTAGTTTGAATTTCCCCATCATCCCAGTTAAATTTTTCGTCGAGTATCAGTTGTTTACCGTCCCATTTTCCGATTAAATCTGCTGAAAATTGTCTTGTAACTTTTCCAGATCTATTTTGGAGCACACCCCAAGCTTTTACATTGCCGGATAAATAATTTTCAATAATTAGTCTAGGTTCTCTGTTTTTAAAATCTTCTGGTTTCATAGCGCTATTTTTTGAGCAGTTTGTAATTAAGAAAAGAAAAATTATCAATATAATTGATTTGCAATTTTTAAGTTTAATCATTCGTTTTCTTTAAAGTTCATTTATTTTGAAGTGAAAATTGAATTAAATCAATATTTTTCGATTTAAATCCTGCCTCACAATAAGAAAGGTAAAATTCCCACATTCTTTTAAAAGTTAAATCAAATCCTTGTTTCTTAATTAAATTCCACTTCTTATTAAATTCATTTCTCCATATTGATAATGTATCAGAATAATGATCTGAATAAGAGTCATATGACTTAATAGCTAGACCATTTTCTGAGACATATTTATTAATAATATTCTTACTTGGTAAAAATCCCCCAGGAAAAATATATTTTTGTATAAAGTCTGTTTTGTTTTTATATCGGTCAAACATATTATCATCGATCGTAATAGCCTGAATAGCTGCTCTCCCATCATTTGATAGATTTTCTTTAATAGTTTTAAAATAACTCTCTAAATAATTTTGTCCAACAGCTTCTATCATTTCTATTGAAGCTATTGAATTATACTTATTTTTTAAATCTCTATAATCTTTAATTTCAATATTTACTTTTTCATTTAAACCACAATCATGAATTCTTTTTTTTGCATATTCAAATTGTTTTTTTGATATAGTGATGCAATCTAATTTCACATCATATTTTTTTCCTAAATATTCAGCAAAACCACCCCAACCACACCCTATCTCTAAAATTTTGTCGCCATTATTTGGTTTTATTAAATCGATTAATTTTTGATATTTATTATTTTGTGCATTTGACAATTCTTTATTCCTCTCATCAAATATTGCACTTGAATATGTCAAGGTTTTATCAAGCCATAGTGAAAAAAACTCATTGCCTAAGTCATAATGTTTTGAAATATTATCTTTACTTCGACCTCTCGTGTTCTTAATAAATATATTTTTTAAATAATTGACTACTGGAAAGTCTAATAGGCCAGAAAACTTATAAATTATTTTAATATTTCTTGCAGTAATTTCAATCAAGTTTGAAAGATTATCAGTTTCAAATTCATCCCTCATATAAGACTCTGCAAAACCAACACTTCCTCCTTTTATCAGGTTGAAAGTAAAATTTGGTTTTTTTATCTTTAAAACTGATTTTAAAGAGCTATTAGGATTTCCAAATTTTAATAATTCACCATTATATTTTGTGATCTCTAAATACCCATACTCAACATCTCTTAAAATTTTGAAGACGATTTGATCTGAAAAGTTATATAAGCCCATTAATTCTCAAAAGTAATATTATTTTTAATTTTAAGTTTTTTTTTTACAAATCTTATTCCTTTAAACCATAATTTAAAGGCTTCAAAATGTATCGCCGATATAATTTTAAATGTCATTAACGGGTGTTTTATGTATGATTTAATTAGTTCTGTCGTTGTAAAATCTGCCCTTGTCCCATCTTGTGATGCAAATAAAATTTTTTCATTTTGCTGATATTGATTAATAATGACTGAAATCTTTTCAGAGGGTTTTGAGATTCTAAAAAAATAATTACAATTCATTTCTATAAATGGAGAAACATGAAATTTTTTGAAGCAATTGTGTTGCAACATATCATTTTTCTCTATTTTAAAAATATAAGTATGTTGTTCTCCAAAAGTATTTTTTACCTCATATAATATTGAAATTAAATTTTCTTTGCCATCATAAACAAAGAAAACACTAAGAGGATTAAACACATATCCAAAAATTCTAGGATAACATAAAAGTTTTATTCTTATATCTTTTGAAAAGATATTATTTTCCCTTAAATTTTTTTTAACCCATTCGTCCAAAGGTGAGCCATCTCTCTGTCCGTGGTCCTTGTCAAAAAAACTAATTATATTAAACCGATTATATGAGAAAAAACTTATTTTTTTATTCAGATTATTTAGATCAGATAAATCGATTAGTAATGAAAATACACTGTACTTAAAATAATGTTTTTTTGGTTTTAATCTTTTGTGTATTACCGTTCCATTGTAAATTGAACTAGTCATCAAGGTTTTTTAGCATTTCAATTGATGATTTTATTCCATCTTCATGAAAACCGTAACCAAAATAACTACCGCAAAAAAGAATATTTCTTTTATTTTGTAAATATTTAAGCTTACTTTGATAATCTAAAGCGGATTGATCAAAATACGGGTGAGTGAATTTAACTTTTTTCATAATTTTTGTTTTATCAATATCGAGATATGGATTTAGCGTAAGGAATATATTTTTTTCACATTCTAAATTTTGAAGTAAATTTAACCAATAAGTAATTGAATTTTTTTCAGTTTCATTTTTCTTCATAGAAGAGTTCCAAGCACACCAGGCACTCTTATTTTTTGGCATAACTGTCTCATCTGTGTGTATAAAAGCAATATTTTCTTTATAACTGAAATTTGACAAAACTTCTTTCTCTAGATCAGTTGGATTTTCAATCATGGATAATGCTTCGTCTGCATGTGTTGCTATAATTACTTTGTCGTAATCAAAAAATTCGTTTTTTCCACCATAATACAAATCAATACCACTTGTTTTACTAATAATTTTATTGACTTTATAATTCTTAAAATATTCACCACTAATTTTTGATAAAATTGTTTTTACATATGACCTGCTTCTATTTGATACTGTGTACCATTGTGGTCTATTTTTAAGTTTAAATAATCCATGATTTTGAAAAAATTTTAAAAAAAATTTTAAAGGCATCTTATTTGCAGCATATGGTGGCATCGACCAGATTGCTGACACCATAGGTATTAAATGATAATTGATAAATTCTTTCGAAAGATTATTTTTAATCAAATAATCACCCAATGTAATTTTTTCATTTAAATTGTCTAGTTTGTCAGATTTTTTATAAAATTTTATAATATCAAAAAACATTTTTAAAAATTTAATATTAAATAAATTTGTCTTATTGGAAAAAATTCCATTTAATCCTTTTCCACAGTATTCAAAATTCGAGTCTTCTACTGATACAGAAAATGACATGTTGCTTTTTTCAATTTCAATTTTATTTTCATCAAAAAAATTAATTAAATTTGGATAAGTTTCAAAGTTAAAAACAATGAAGCCTATATCTACCGCAACTTTTTTGGTTCCAATCATTAAGTCAATTGTATGTGAATGACCACCAAAGTGATCCTCTTTTTCAAATAAATCTACATGATTTTTTTTTGAGAGATAATAGGCAGCACTTAATCCTGAAATGCCCGAACCAACCACAGCAATTTTCATCAATAATTATGCTGCATCTTCTTTAAATTCATCCATGCTAGGACATGTGCAGAAAATATTTTTATCGCCATAAACATTGTCTACTCTAGCAACTGGTGGCCAAAATTTATTTACTTTTAAAAATTTAGCTGGGTATGCAGCTTGCTCTCTAGAATATTTGTGTGTCCAATTATCAGAAGCCAACTCAGTGTCAGTATGAGGAGCATTTTTAATTGGATTGTCAAGTTTATCAAATTTACCAGCTTTGATTAAATCTATTTCTTGTTTAATCTTAATTAGAGTATCACAAAACCTATCAAGCTCCGACAAGTTCTCACTTTCTGTAGGTTCAATCATCATTGTTCCAGCTACAGGCCAGGACATTGTTGGTGCATGAAAACCAAAATCAATTAATCTTTTTGCGATATCTTCCTCAGAAATTCCTGTTTCTGATTTAATTGATCTAATATCAATTATACATTCGTGAGCTACATTACCATTTGAACCTTTGTATAAGATTGGATAATGATCTTTAAGTCTTTCAGCGATATAATTTGCATTTAGTATTGCAACCTTAGAAGCTAGTTTTAGTCCCTCTGATCCCATCATTTTTATATACATCCAAGAAATTGACAAAATACTTGAACTTCCCCACGGAGCAGCAGACACTGCTCCAATTCCTGTAGCTGGACCACAATCTTTAACAACTGGATGATTAGGCAAATAAACTTGCAGATGTTTTTTACATGCAATAGGCCCCATACCTGGTCCCCCTCCTCCATGAGGAATACAAAATGTTTTATGTAAATTTATATGACAAACATCTGGACCAAAGTTTCCAGGTTTAGCTATACCAACTAATGCATTCAAATTTGCCCCATCCATATAAACTTGCCCACCATGTTTATGAATTAGCTCGCATATGTCCATAATTTTTTCTTCAAACACTCCATGAGTAGATGGATATGTGACCATCAAAGCTCCTAAATTTTCTGAATGAAGCTCTGCTTTTTTCTTTAAATCATCAAAATCAACATTACCCTCTTTATCGCAATTAACTACAACAACTTTCATTCCAACCATTTGTGCACTAGCAGGATTGGTTCCATGTGCAGAACTTGGTATTAAACATATATTTCTATTTTTATCACCTCTATCTAAATGATATTTTCTAATTACCATTAGTCCTGCGTATTCGCCTTGAGCACCTGCATTTGGTTGAAGTGAAACTCCCGAAAAACCAGTAATTGATCTTAACCAGTTTTTTAAATCAGTGAATAATGTCCTATATCCCTCCATCTGCTCAATAGGCACAAATGGATGAGGCTCAGCTAATTCTCTCCATGAAATAGGTATCATTTCTGCAGTAGCATTTAATTTCATGGTGCAAGAACCTAATGCTATCATGGTTCTGTTGAGAGCTATATCCTTATCCTCTAACTTTTTAAGGTATCTAAGCATTTCTGTCTCAGAACGATATGAGTTAAAAACAGGGTGTACTAAATATTTAGAAGTTCTTAAAAAACTTTTTGGTAAATTGGGTAAACTTACTGTTGGATCTTCCTTTTTTATGGACTCCGCAGCATTAAAAATTTTTAAAAGTTGATTTACTCTATAAACATTTTTTTTTTCATCAAAAGAAACAGCAAGCATTTCACTGTTTACTTTTCGTATATTAACTTTTTGATTTAATGCATTTTTATAAATTTGATCGGTTTTCTCTTTGGTAATTATTGTTACAGTATCAAAAAAGTAATCAGAATATATTTCATATCCAGATTGTTTTATTTTATCAGCAAAATTTTTTGCTAATTGAGAGACTCTTTCAGAAATTTTCTTAATTCCATCTGGACCATGATAAATGGCATAGGCTGCTGATACTATAGCTAACAATGCTTGAGCAGTGCAAATGTTACTTGTAGCTTTGTCTCTTCTAATATGTTGCTCTCTAGTCTGTAGTGACAATCTATAGGCCTTGTTTCCATGCCTATCTACTGAAACACCAACTATTCGACCTGGCATAGATCTTTTGTATTCATCTTTTGTTGCAAAAAATGCTGCATGTGGTCCTCCATAACCCATTGGAATACCAAATCTTTGTGAACTGCCAACTGCAATATCTGCACCAAGTTCTCTCGGCGTTTTAAGTTTAGCAAGCGCGAGAAGATCACAAGCTAAAATAGCTTTACCATTTTTTTTATGAATTTTACTTATCGACTCGCTTGGATCTTTAATATCTCCTAAGGTTCCAGGATACTGTAATATTCCACAAACAATATCCTCTTTTAATTGTCCTAAAACTTTGTCTTCATTTCCAACAAGAACTTCAAGACCCATAGGCTCCGCTCTAGTTCTTATAACCTCAACAGTTTGAGGGTGGCAATTTTCTGAGACAAAAACTAAATTACTATCACTTTTATCAAGTCTATAACTTAAACCCATAGCCTCTGCTGCCGCTGTACCTTCATCAAGTAAAGATGCATTTGCAATATCCATTCCTGTAAAGTCAACGATCATTTGTTGGAAGTTTAAAAGCATTTCTAATCTTCCTTGTGCTACCTCTGGCTGATAAGGTGTATAAGAGGTATACCAACCTGGATTTTCTAATATATTTCTTAAAATTACATATGGTGTATAAGTTCCATAGTAACCCATGCCTATAAAATTTGAGTAAATTTGATTTTTTTTTGAAATTGCTTTTAATTTTCTTAATGCTTCATACTCTGAATTAGACTCTCCAATATTAAGTTCACCCTTAAACTGTATTTTTTCTGGAACAGTATTATTAATCAAATCATCTAATGATTTGTAATTTAATTTTTTTAATATTTTTGATTGATCCTCTTCAGATGGACCAATATGTCGTTTTATAAAATCTTTTTCAGAATTATGTAACATTTAATTACTATTCTCCTTTGCAAATTTATCATAGTCATCTTTATTCATTAGTGAGTTCATTTCAGATTTATCTTTAATTTTTAATTTAAAAAACCATGCAGAATTTTCAGGATCTTGATTTATTTTTGATGGGTCATCCACAATCTCTTGGTTTGTATCAACAACTTCACCACTTACTGGGGTATAGACATCGCTTGCAGCTTTAGTAGACTCTACAACTCCTGCTGTTCCATCTTTTTCTACGCCAGAGCCTTTTTCTGGAAGCTCTGCAAACACAATATCTCCTAGCATTTCTGTTGCATGTTTTGTTATACCAATTGTAGCAATATCACCCTCTAATTTTATCCATTCATGCTCTTTAGAATATTTCACTTCACTCATTAATTTGCTCCTTTTACGTAACTTTTTTTATAAAACGGTAAACTACAAACACTTGCTGCATATTTTTTACCTCTTACCTCTAAGAATACTTTAGTATTTTTTTTTGAAAATTCATTTTCCACATAGCCCATTGCTACAGGTCCATTTACACTTGGCCCAAATGTGCCACTGGTAATTTCTCCAATATGAATATTTGATTGATTAAATATTTTTGTTTTTTCTCTAGCAATTATTCTTCCCTCAGGTTTAATTCCAACTCTAATTTTTGTTACACCATTGTTCAATTGTTTAATAATGATGTCTGAACCAATAAAGTCTCCTTTAGATATTCTTTCTTTTGAAATTGCCCACTTTAAATTTGCTTCAACTGGAGTTTTATCTTTGTCAAGATCATGACCGTACAAGCATAAGCCAGCTTCTAACCTTAAAGTATCTCTTGCTCCTAAACCCACTAGTCTTGGGCCTTTATCAATCAATTCTCTAGTCAATTTATCTGCAAAATTATTTGGAATTGATATCTCGAAACCATCCTCACCTGTATACCCAGATCGAGTAACGTATACTTTCTGATTATCAAATAAGAACCAGTCTCCAGACATAAAATTTAAATCTTTTACCCCATCAAAAAATTCATTTAAGATTTGCGATGATTTAGGTCCCTGAATTGCAATTAAAGATCTATTTTCATCTAAGACCATTTCATACTTTTCGTTTAACAATTCCTGTAAAATTTTAAAATCATCATCTTTACACGCTGCATTAAGAATTATTAAAAAACCTTCATTAATTTTTGTAATGATTAAATCATCTTGTATCCCAGCATCTTTATCCATTAAGAAGCTGTACTTAGAATGATTTAATTTCAAGTTTTTTAAATCTAATGGAAAAATTTTTTCTAAATCTTTAATTAGTTCATCGCCACCATAAATAAATAATTGACCCATATGTGAAACATCAAAAATGCCTGAGTGATTTCTTGTGAATTTATGCTCCTCTACAATACCTTTAGAATATTGGATTGGCATTTGATAACCTGCAAATTCAACAAACTTTGCGTTACAATCTTGATGTAATTGGTAAAGCGATGTTTTTTTTGTTTTCATATTAACTCATTATACCCATCTGTATGTTTGCCTGAGAGTTTTGCTCCTTCGGCGAGAACTAAATCTCTTTCCAGAGTTAATATGTTACGGTCCTTTTCGCCTGAGAGATTCCTGGGTGGTTGCTCCTTCGGCGCTACGATAATCTGTAGTCTCTCCCGTGAATCAATAGTCGTATAAGTAACTTAAAATGTCAATTGGAAACGATTGCCTTTGGCTTTTTTAAAAGGGTATAAAACTGAAGTAATACTGCAAAAAGTATTATTGCTCCTCCTATCAACCCATATAATGATGGTATTTCGCTTACAAAAAGAAAGGCCCAAATAGGACCAAGAACAGATTCGGATAACATGATTATTCCAACCATTGCAGAAGGGGTTGTTCTCGCACCAATAGTTATAAATATAAAACCAAAACCTATTTGAAAAAATCCAGCCAAAAAACCTAAAAAAATATCATGAAGTGAAATTATTATAGTAGGTGAAAGTGATAAACCAATAAGACATGAGCTAACACCTGCAACGAATTGTGCTGGGACCATATCAACAGATGGAAATTTCCTAACTATCATTATCAGAACTGCAAAGGTAATTGGCATTGTGAAAGCTGCTAAATTTCCAGATAATTCTCCTGGAGATAATGAATTTCCAACCATTAACAATACCCCAGACATTGCTAGAATTATTGATATTAATGTTATTAAATTAATTTTTTCTTTTAAGAAAAAGAAACCAAATATTGCTAAAAATAAAATTTGAAGAGATATGATAAAATTAGTGTTAGCAACTGTAGTATTATACATGGCAAAAACATAACCACAAAAACCAATTGATAATATTAATCCACCAATAAAGCCTGGTAATCCAGAGTTATAAAATGACTTTAAAAATTTACTTTTGTAAGTGATAATCAAGAAAGTTAGGACCGTAAGAGAAAAAAATAAAGATCTCCAAAATAATATCTGCCACAACGTTGCGCCTTCAAATGATTTAACTATTAGTCCACCAAAGCTCAAACTTAGAGCACCAAAAAATATGAGTAATGGACCAGGTAAACTTTTTAAAATATTCATTAAATTTGCGAAATTAAATTTTGAGTTTCTAAGTCATACAATTTAAAAAGATTTTCTGCATTATCTAAATCGACCTCTTGAAATTTGACCCCAGAGCCAGGTGTTAGTTGAACTAATTTGTCATAATCAGCACTTATAACTACACCAATTTTAGGATAGCCCCCAATAGTACCATGATCCGAAAGCATGATAATTGGATTACCATCTGCCGGTACTTGTATTACCCCTTTAATCAAACCCTCAGATCTAATATTGGTATCTACGATGTTTTCTATTTTTTTTCCCTCTAGTCTCATTCCCATACGGTCAGATAATTTAGAGACTTTGAATTCATTTTTAAGAAAGATTTTTTTTCCCTCTTCAGAAAAATAATTGAAATTTGTTCCCTTAATAACTCTAATATTTTCTATCTTTGTATTAATATAATTTAATTTTTTATTTTTAAAATTTATATTAATTTCTTTAAGTTTTATCCTTTGATTATCAGATATTTTTTCTCCTTTGTTAGAACCTATTTTTGCTTTTGTATTTACTGAGCAACTTGACCATTGATATTTTAAATCAAATTTACCACTTATTGCTAGATATCCATATACAGATCTATTTGTCGATATAATATCTAGCTCATCGTTATTTTCTAAAGTAAAAGTTTGATAACATTGTCCATCGAATAAATCATCACCTTTTTTAATTTTAAAAGTCACATCACCAGTGATAGCAATATTTAACTTATCTCCATAATATTTCAAATGAGGGCCCTGATAAGCAAATTCTATCACTGGGTAGTTATCATTATTTCCAGCAAGTTTATTGGCTAATAAATAATTTCTATTATCCATGGCTCCACTAAACGGAACTCCTATGTGGTAGAGGTTGTTTCTACCAATATCTTGGAAAGTTGAATTAATACCAGCTCTTATAATTTCAAAATAATTTTTACTCATGATAATTTTGATATTCCTCTTTTGTAATTCTTTTAAATAAAACTGAATCACCTGGATTAATTAAATTAGGCTCATTCTCTTTAGAACTATTAAAGATATTCAGAGGAGTATTACCAATAATATTCCACCCCCCCAGGACTTTCAAATGTATAGATATTTGCAAATTGCTCGGTTATACCAATTGAACCTTTTGGTACCTTAACCCTAGGAGTATCAAGACGCTTTGTTCTTAAATTTTCGTCTAAGTCCCCGAGAAAAGGCATTCCTGC
>CABZPB010000020.1 GCA_902527485.1 uncultured Pelagibacteraceae bacterium | reverse complement strand
AGTCGATGATTAATATACATAATCGATATAAATCTTCTGTAATGGCAAGTATCAATGTCCCAAAAAAGACTGTCTCAAGGTGGGGAATTTATAAATTAGGAAAAAAATTAAATAAAAATAATTACGTTATAAAAGATGTTATCGAAAAACCTTCGATCTCAACAGCACCATCAAACAAAGCTGTGATAGGGCGATATATTCTTCCAAAAAAAATATTTTCTAAATTATTAAATCAAAAACCAGGTAAAGGTGGTGAAATTCATATTACTGATGCAATACAATCATTAATACAAAATGATGAAAAATTTATTGCTCATAATTTTACTGGAAAATATTTAGATTGTGGAAGTATGAGTGGTTATATCAAATCAACCTTAGAAATATCAAAATCATGAAACTTTGTATGATAGGTACTGGTTATGTAGGTTTAGTTAGCGGGGTATGTTTTGCAGACTTGGGCAATGATGTAGTTTGTGTCGATAAAGACTTAAAAAAAATAGATCTACTTTCCAAAGGAAAAATTCCTATTTATGAACCTGGACTAACTGAACTAGTAAATAAAAATTATAAAAATAAAAGATTAAAATTTTCATCTGATTTAAAAAAATCAATAAAAGACTCTGATATAATTTTTATTTGCGTTGGAACACCAACTAAAAAGGGCAGTAATAGTGCAGATCTAAGTCAACTTTTTCAAGTATCAAAACAAATAAGTCTATCAATTAATAAATTTAAGATAATAGTCACTAAGTCAACAGTACCTGTGACAACTGGTGATGAAATTGAAAAAATTTTATTAAAAAAAAAGATCAATAAGAATAAATTTTCTGTTGTGTCAAATCCAGAATTTTTAAGAGAAGGCGAGGCTATCAGAGATTTTATTTTTCCTGATAGAATAGTTGTTGGATCTAATGATAAAAAGTCTAACCGTATAATGAATAATTTATATGCACCTTTAATTTCTAAAGGAGCTCAGTATATTAATACCTCAAGAAGAGCTGCAGAATTAATCAAGTATGCATCCAATGCCTTTTTAGCTACAAAAATTACATTCATTAATGAAATCGCAAATTTATGTGAAAAAACAAGAATAAATGTCGAGGACATTTCAATTGGGATGGGTTTAGATAAAAGAATAGGTAGTCGTTTTTTAAGAGCTGGTCCAGCATATGGCGGATCTTGTTTTCCAAAAGATACAAAAGCTATAATTTCTACAGCAGATAAATTTAAAATTAATCTTTCTGTGATTAAGTCCGTCATAAAATCAAATGAAAATAGATCTAATTTTTTACTTAATAAAATTTATAAAATTCTAAATAACAATGTTAAAAATAAAAAAATAACTTTCTTAGGTGTCACATTTAAAGCAAATACAGATGATATGAGAGACTCCTCTAGTTTAAAAATGATACCTATATTATCGAAAAAAGGTGCTAAAATAAATTATTTTGATCCAACAGGTCTAAAAAAAGAGTTCTCAAAAATTAAAAACGTTTTTTATATTGATAATATTAAGGAGTCTGTGAAGAGTTCAGATCTAGTAATAATTCATACAGAGTGGAACGATTTTAAATCAATTAATTTTAAGAATTTAGTTAGAGGTAAAAAATTTATTATTTACGATATGAGAAATATATATTCTCCAATAAAGATTAAAAATCAAGGATTTAAATACTACAGTATTGGAAGGTAAATTTTTAATTTAGTTCAAATATAGCATCCACTTCTACAGCTACACCCAATGGAAGACTATTGACACTTACTGCTGCTCTTGTATGTATCCCTGCATCTCCAAAAATAGAAGCTATTAAATCTGAAGCGCCATTTATTACTTTAGGCTGATCCTCAAAGTTATCCGTAGAATTAACGAAACCTGTTAGTTTAATACAAGATTTAATCTTAGTTAGATCATTATCACAAGCTTTCATTATCTGAGAAATTATACTTAAAGCACATCTTTTTGCTGCATTGTATCCAGTTTCAACATCTAAATCTTTTCCAACTTTTCCTTTAATTAATTTACCTTTTTCATTAATTGAAATTTGGCCTGATACAAACAACATTTTTCCTATTTTTTTAGTTGCTACGTAATTTCCTACAGGTGCTTTAGAGTCAGGAAGCTTTAAACCAAGTTTTTCTAAATTCTCTATATAATTCATTTTTCCAACGCTTTTTTTTTTAAATCATTTAATTTGCCTTTTTCTTTTGACCATTCTTTATTTTGATAATTCTTGGTATCCTCTAAAAATTTTTTACTACCAGATAATGTTTTATTTTTCATTAAATTTGCCTTACATGTCATAAAATTAATTGAAAATTTTTTAAATTCATCGCAATTAACTTCATTAGAAAATGAGTATGTGCTTAAGTTCAAACAAAACAAAATAATTATTAAAAATAAATTTTTCATTTTTTATTACTTTTCTTTTTTGTTTTATCGTATTCTTTTCTTTTCTCAATCAATATTAGAGCTTCCTCCATTGTGAGCTCTGTAGGATCTTTTTCCTCAGGAATCGTGGCATTTAGGGATTTATATTTGATATACGGACCGTATTGTCCCTTCATTATTCTGACTGGTTTTTTATCTTCGGGGTGTTCGCCTAAATCCTTGATCATTGAGGATGACAATCTACCAGGTTTAGCCTCAGAAATTAATGTTATCGCTCTATTTAAACCAATTGAAAAAATTTCCTCAATATTTTCTATTCGAGCTGATTTATTTTCACACTTTAGATAAGGACCAAATCTTCCAGTATTTAAAGTGATCTCTTTTTGATTATTAGGATTTATTCCTAAAGATTTTGGTAATGAACATAAAAATTTTGCTTTTTCTAAATTAATACTTTCTAGTTCTAAACCCTTTGGGATTGATACGTTTTTTAAAAGTTCATTCACATCTACTTTAAGCTTTTTTGTTTTTCTTTTTTTTTTAGGTATATTTTCAATTTCTATATCTTCAGGAATTTTTTCAAATTGCAGATATGGACCAAATCTTCCATTTTTAAGATATATATCATTACCATTTTCATGTTTTCCAATAAATTTTGGCTCAGCTAATTGCGCTTGTGCAGCTGCTTTGGCTTTAGATAAAGGCCTAGTAAATTTACATTCAGGGTAATTTGAACAACCAATGAAAGCTCCACCTCTAAAGCTATTCTTTAAACTTAGCATTCCTGAATTACATAATTGACACTTTCTTAAAATATTTCCTTTATCATCTTTATCAAAAACTAAATCTCCCAAACTATCATTTAATAGATCTAAAACCTCTCTAGTTCTTTTTTCCTTCACCTCAGCTACATTGTTATTGAAGTCTTTCCAGAACAACTCCAAAACCTTAATCCAGCTTTCTTTACCAGTTGTAATCTCATCTAATTGATCCTCTAAACCAGCAGTAAAGTTATAATCCACATACTTTGAGAATAATTTTTCAAGAAAAGCTGAAATAAGTTTTCCTCTATCAGTGGGAAAAAATCTTTTATTCAATATCTCTGCATAACCTCTATTGGCTATTGTAGAAATTATACTCGCATAAGTAGATGGTCTTCCTATTCCTAACTCCTCAAGTTTTTTCACCAAGCTAGCTTCAGAATATCTTGGAGGAGGTTGTGTAAAATGTTGTTCATCTATTAAGGACTCAATATTTATTAATCCTTTAGATACAGAGGGTAGAATGTTTTCATCATCATCCTTACTTTGATTATTATATATCTTTAAAAATCCATCAAATTTAAGAACTGATCCACTTGCTTTGCACACTGTATCATTATTATTTGATGTTATTGTGATAGTATTCCTATTAAATTTAGCAGATTGCATTTGTGACGATAAAGCTCTACTCCATATTAAATCATAAAGTTTATTTTGATCTGTACTTAGATACTTTTTGACACTCTGTGGAGTTCTAATAATATCTGTTGGTCTTATAGCCTCATGTGCCTCTTGTGCATTTTTTGCTTTTTTACCAGAGTAATTTATGGCACTTTCAGGTAAATATTCATTACCTATTTCTTTTTTGATATAATCTCTAAAAGTTACTACAGCATCTTTTGATAAATTAGTACCATCTGTTCTCATATACGTTATCAAACCTATAGTTTCTCCTTCAATTTCGATTCCTTGGTAAAGCTTTTGGGCAATTTGCATAGTTCTTGATGCGCCAAAACCTAATCGACTTGAAGCTGTTTGTTGGAGAGTAGATGTAGTAAATGGTCCTGATGGATTACGATTTACAATTTTACTTGATATATCAGTTATACTAAATTTTTTTTGATTGATACTTGATATAGCTTTATTTATTTCATCTTTATTTCTAAAAGAAAATTTTTCAATTTTATTTTTATCAAGCTGACTAATGCTAGCTAAGATATTCTGATTTTTTTCATCTTTAAATTTAACACTTAAAGTCCAAAATTCCTCTGGTTTAAACGACTCAATTTCATGTTCTCTCTCAGTTATTAATTTTAAAGCTACTGATTGGACTCTACCAGCTGATTTCGACCCTGGAAGTTTTGTCCATAATATTGGTGAAATATTAAAGCCAACTAAGTAATCTAAGGCTCGCCTAGCCATGTAGGCATCAACTAAAAGTGGTTCAATTTGTCTTGGATTTTCAATACCGTGAATTACTGCTTTTTTTGTAATCTCATTAAACACAACTCTCTCTATTTCTTTATCTTTAAGAAGTTTTTTTTCATTTAGATATTCTTTTACATGCCAAGCTATCGCTTCACCTTCACGATCAGGATCGGTAGCTAATATTATTTTTGAAGAATCTTTGGCTGCATCAGTAATTTCTTTTAGATACTTTTTAGAAAAGCTATCAATCTCCCATTCCATCTTAAAATCTTGATCTGGATCTACAGAACCATTTTTAGATGGTAAATCTCTTATATGTCCATAACTAGCTAATACTTTATAATTATTACCTAAATATTTATTGATGGTTTTGGCTTTAGCTGGACTTTCTACAATAACCAGGTTCATAAATGACAAACTACCTAAAAGAGTTAGATAGTCAAACTAATAAATTTTTGTCTTAGTTTCCTCTTTATTTTTCAATCTTTTAATATTTTCTCTGTGGGTAAATAATATTAATACAAACATGATTATGAAAAAAAATATTTCATCAAAATTACTTGTGATGATCAAATAAATAGGAATTGATATTGAAGCGATTAGTGAAGATAAAGATGAAAATTTTGTAATACCAAAAATTATTAACCAACATAAAGCAAAAATTATTCCAAAATAGATGTTTATAACAAATAGAATGCCAACATATGTAGCAACACCTTTTCCTCCTTTAAATTTTAACCATACAGGAAACACATGACCAAGAAATGCACATAATGAAGCTAAGTATAAGAAATCTGTGTAATAAGTTTTTACAAATATAACTGGGATAATAGCTTTTAAAATATCAAAAATTAGCGTTGTGTATCCAATAATTTTATTTCCAGATCTAAGAACATTTGTAGCCCCAATATTTCCCGAGCCAATTTTTCTTATATCTTTGTTTAATAATAATTTTGTTAATATTAATCCAAATGGAATTGATCCCATTAAATAGGAAATTATACCTATGATTAAAATGTCCATTCTATAGCTTAAATAATTCTTTACCGTTTACAAATGTATTTGTGACCTTACCTTGTAGTTTTTTGTCCTCTATAGATGTATTTTTTGATTTTGAAATAAGTTTATCTTTTTTTACAATCCAAGGTTTATCTATATCTACTATACAAAAATCAGCATTGTTACCAATAGATAAATTCCCTTTATCTATCTTTAATATTTTAGCAGGATTTGATGTTAATGCTCTAACTATAGTCTCTAGTTTGAGAGATCCATTATGATATAATTCTAAACTAAGGGACAATAGAGTTTCTATACCTGACGCACCGGTTGCTGCTTGAGCAAATGTTAATCTTTTCGACTCCTCATCTTCAGGTTTATGATCTGAAACTATTACATCAATTAGATTGTCTTTTAATCCTTGAACCAAGGCAAGTCTATCTTCTTCTCTTCTCAAAGGTGGAGACAACTTCAAAAATGTTTTGAAATCTCCTATGTCGTTTTCATTTAAAGATAAGTTGTTAATTGATACTCCACATGTGAATTTTACAATTTCTTTTCTTGATTTAATTACTTCAATAGATTTTTGTGATGATAATTGAGAGATATGATATCTACATTTAACTTTTTCCAATAACGTTAAATCTCTTTCGATTAAAATACGTTCAGCGATCTCAGGTATACCAGATAAACCTAATTTAGAGGCAATTATCCCGGAGTTAATCATGCCATTTTTTGCCAGTTCATAATCTTCAGCGTGTTGCATAATTAAACTTCCCAAATCTTTGGAAGAATTCATTATTCTAGACATCAATCTTGGATTTTGAATTGTTTTAATGCCATCAGTGAATGCAATTATTCCTTTACCTTGTAAGAGACCGAATTCAGTCATATTTTTACCCTCGGTATTCTTTGTCAAGGAAGCACATGGAAAAATATTTATTTTTGATTTATCTCTTCCTCTTCTTTTTAGAAAATCGACTATTGAAACGTTGTCAATTATTGGATCTGTATTAGGCATTGTTACTACCGAGGTGACACCCCCAGAGAGTGCTGCATTACTTAAAGTTCTAAAATTTTCCTTATATTCATACCCTGGCTCGCCCACAAAAACTCTCATGTCAACTAATCCAGGAAAGATATGTCTTCCATTTAAATCGATAGGTTTATCTCTACTTGGTAAATTATTTATATTTACTTTTTTCCCAATGGCTTCAATCTTTCCATCCTCACTTATTATAAGGCCTCCATTTTCATTTATTGAGTTGTGAGGGTCGATTATATTAGCGTTTATAAAATATTGTTTTTTCATTTATTTACAAAATATTTTCAGACAAGCCATTCTTACAGCAACACCCAATTCAACTTGCTCTTTGATTACACTTTTGTTGATATCATCAGCTAACATTGTATCAATTTCTATACCTCTATTCATTGGGCCAGGATGCATAATTAAAGCATCAGGTTTAGAATGTTCTAACTTATCAGGAGTTAATCCGTAATATTCGTAATATTCTCTATTTGATGAAAGGAATGAACTTGTCATTCTTTCATTTTGTAATCTTAACATCATAACGATATCACAATCTTTCAGTCCTTTTTTCATATCTGTAAAAGTGTTAACACCAAATTTTTCGATTTCTTTAGGCATAAGATTTGTTGGGGCAATTATATTTACTTCTGCACCTAACATACTAAGTAAATAAATATTTGATCTAGCAACTCTTGAATGAAGTATATCTCCACAGATTGCAATTTTTAATCCTTGAATTTTATTTTTACGAGTAATAATTGTTAATGCATCTAACAAAGCTTGGGTAGGGTGTTCTCTTCTTCCATCACCAGCATTTAATACTGCACACTTTACTTTTTGTGAAAGTAGATTACATGCTCCAGAGTCTTGATGTCTAATTACAATAATATCGGGATGCATTGCATTAAGTGTCATTGCCGTATCTATCAATGTTTCACCTTTTTTGATTGCTGAGTTGCTAATATTCATTGACATAACGTCAGCCCCAAGTCTTTTGCCAGCTAATTCGAAGGAGCTTTGAGTTCTAGTGGATGGCTCAAAAAATAAATTAATTTGAGTTTTACCACTTAAAACATCAACTTTTTTATTTTTACTTTGATTTACTTTTATAAATGAATTTGCTTCATCAAGTATTAAATTGACATCATTAATTGATAGATCTTGGATTCCTAACAGATGTTTTTGTGAAATTTTAATAGCTTGGTTTGTTTTAATTGCCATTAAAACCAACTCTATAACTATAAACCTCTATAATAGCAAGTATTAATTATTTAGAAAATCCAAAGCTCCTTGTAATATAAAAGCAGCAGCGTTTTCATCTATCTTTTTTTCCCTTTTACTGACATTAATATCCAATTGACTAGATAGGTTAAAAGCGCCAACAGTTGAAAGTCTCTCATCCCACAGGCAAATCTCAATGTCTAACTTTTTTTCAATATTTTCTGTTGTATCTTTTACTGATTGAGCTGACCTACCTGAGGATCCATCCATATTTAAAGGATTTCCAACAACGATTCCTTTTATATTATTCTCATTAATAATTAATCTGAGTTCATCAACAAGATCTTTAAGTGAATTCCTATTTATTGTTTTTAACGGGGTGGCTATTAATTGTTTGTCATCACAGATTGACACACCAATTCTTTTAGATCCAAGGTCTAAACCTATCAATCTACACTTATCTGAGTGTTTTTTTTTAAATTCCTCTAAAGTGATCATATTGTATATTTTAAACTTAAGTGATACTTTGCCTCTTATTTAAATAGCATATGAGCATAGATCTTAAAACAATAAAACATATATCTAAATTGGCAAGAATTTCAGTTGATGAGCAAAGAGCTAAAAAATTAGCTGGTGATTTAAATTCTATTTTTGATTTTATTGAAAAACTTAATGAATTAAAAACTGACAATGTAGAACCATTAACTTCTATTGCAGAAACAACATTAAAATTAAGATCTGATGAAGTAAAAAGTAAAAATATACGAGAACAAATTATTAAAAATTCTCCTCAGGATAATGAGGACTATTTTGTAGTACCCAAGGTTATTGAATAATGTCAGATATTACAAAACAATCCCTTACAGAACTGGTTGAAAATATAAAAAATAAAAAACTTTCTTCAACAGATGTGACCAAAGCATTTATTGATAGATCTGAAAAATCTGAGGAATTGAATGCTTACATTACAAATGATTTTACATCAGCCATAGATAAAGCAAAAAAATTTGATCAAAAACCCAATTTAGATTTAAAACTGCCTGGTATTCCGTTGGCAGTTAAGGATTTATTTTGTACGAAAAATATTAAAACAACTGCTGGTAGTAAAATTTTAAATAACTTTGTACCAACATATGAGTCAACCGTAACTGAAAATATCTGGAATGAAGGTGCAATACTTCTAGGTAAGTTAAACTGTGATGAGTTTGCAATGGGTTCATCAAATGAAACAAGTTTTTTTGGTAATGTACAAAATCCTATTGATAAAAATTTAGTTCCAGGTGGATCATCTGGTGGTTCAGCTTCAGCAGTAGCTGGACAATTGAGTCCTATTACAATTGGTACTGATACTGGTGGATCAATTAGACAACCAGCCTCTTTCACTGGAATTGTAGGATTGAAACCTACATATGGAAGTTGCTCAAGATATGGAATAGTTGCTTTTGCTTCATCATTGGATCAAGCCGGACCTATGGCACAAAATGTTAAAGATTGCGCTTTATTACATGAAGTGATTAGTTCCTACGATCCAAAAGACTCTACTTCAATAGATTTTAAAAGAAATCATTTCAGCAAGGAGCTTACAAACAACATAAAAGGAAAAAAAATTGGAATACCAAAAGAGTATAGAGTTGATGGTATGCCAAAAGAAATTGAAGATCTTTGGCAAAAGGGCATTCAGTATATTAAAGATTGTGGTGCTGAAACCATTGATATTTCTCTACCAAATACAAGTTATGCCTTACCAACATATTATATAGTTGCTCCAGCAGAAGCATCATCAAACTTAGCAAGATATGATGGTGTTAAGTATGGATTTAGAGCTAAAGGAGAAAATTTAATTGATATGTATGAGAAAACAAGATCAGAAGGATTTGGAGCTGAAGTTCAAAGAAGAATTATGATTGGAACTTATGTTTTGTCTTCAGGATATTATGATGCATATTATCTTAAAGCTCAAAAAGTAAGGAAACTTATCAAAAATGATTTTGATGAAGCATATAAAAAAGTTGATGCAATTTTGACTCCTTCAACGCCAAGCTCAGCATTCAAAATAGGTGAAAAAACAAACGATCCAGTTTCAATGTATCTAAATGACATATTTACTGTTCCTGTTAACTTAGCTGGACTTCCAGGAATCTCAATACCTGCAGGACATGACTTAAATGGTTATCCTTTAGGTTTACAAATTATAGGTAAAGCTTTTGATGAACAGAATATATTGAATATAGCTTATGCCATGGAAGAAAAAATAAATTTTAAAAATAAGATTACAGACTGGTGGATAAAATGAGTAAAAAAGATTCAGAATATTTGATTAATCGAAAAGACAATCAGTATGAAGTAGTAATTGGTTTAGAAGTTCATGCTCAAGTTTTATCTGAATCAAAACTATTTTCTACTTCTGCAACTAAATTTGGAGCGGAGCCTAATACACAGGTTAGTTTAGTTGATGCTGCTTTTCCTGGAATGTTACCAGTAATTAACGAATTTTGTGTTAAACAAGCAATTAAAACTGGTATTGGCCTTAATGCAAAAATTAATAAACGTTCAGTATTTGATAGAAAAAATTATTTTTATGCTGATTTACCCCAAGGATATCAAATTTCACAATTTAAAGATCCAATAGTAGGTGAGGGCAAAGTTATCTTAGATATGCCAAATGGTCAAAAAGAAGTTGGTATAGAAAGATTACATCTAGAACAAGACGCTGGAAAAAGTATTCACGATCTTGACCCACAAAATACCTTTGTAGATTTAAATAGATCAGGGGTAGCTTTAATGGAAATAGTCAGCAAGCCTGATCTAAGATCTCCAGATGAGGTTAATGCTTACATCAAAAAATTACGATCCATAATGAGGTATCTAGGAACTTGTGATGGCAATATGCAAGAAGGTTCTTTAAGAGCTGACGTGAACGTATCTGTAAGACCAAAAGGCTCAAAAGAATTTGGGACGCGATGTGAAATTAAAAACGTTAATTCAATTAAATTTATGCAAATGGCAATAGAATATGAGGCTAATAGGCAAGTTGACTTAATTGAAGAGGGCAAAACTATTGATCAAGAAACGAGACTTTTTGATACAAAGAAAAATGAGACAAGGTCAATGAGATCGAAAGAAGATGCTCATGATTATAGATATTTTCCCGACCCTGATCTCTTACCTCTAGAGGTTTCAGAAAAATTTATTGAAGAAATTAAAAATGATATCCCGGAACTTCCGGATGATAAAAAGAGAAGACTTATTGAAGAGTTTAAATTATCTCCTTACGAAGCTAATATTTTAGTGTCTGATATTGATACTGCAAAATACTTTGAAGAAGTTGTAGCTAAAATGGGCAAGAACAAAGATATTAAATTAGCAGTTAATTGGATCACGGGTGAGCTATTTGCAGTTTTAAATAGCAAAAGTTTAGAAATTTCCCAAAGTCCAGTGAGCTCTAAGAACTTCGCAATATTGATTAATCTAATTAAGAATGGAACCATTTCAGGAAAAATAGCAAAAACTGTTTTTGAACTAATGATTGACGGAGATAAAGATCCACAAAAGATCGTTGAGGAAAAAGGATTAAAACAACAAAGTGATCCAAAAGCTTTAGAGGCTTTAATTGACAAAATAATTAATGACAATAGAGAAAAAGCTATTGAATATAAACAAGGTAAAGAAAAACTTTTTGGTTTTTTTGTTGGTCAAGCAATGAAAGCATCAGGTGGAAAAGCTAACCCTCAGTTAATCAATGAGATCCTAAAGAAAAAATTATAAGGTTATGGGTTCGGACCTTAACATCACAAAACATTTACAAGATTATATTCTGAAGAATGGTTTGAAATTACATCCAATTCAAAAAGAAATAATAGATTATAATTTATCACTTGGTGATATAAAAAGAATGCAAATATCTATTTCTCAATGTCAATTTCTACATTTGATCATTAAGGTTTCTAAAATTAAAAAAGTTCTAGAGATAGGAACTTTTACAGGTTTAAGTACGTTATCTATGGCTTTAGCATTACCAAATGAAGGAAGCATAATAGCATTAGATAAAAATGAGGAGACAAATAAAGTTGCTAAAAAATTTTTTAAAAAAGCTAATCAAGATCATAAAATTAAAACTATAATTAAACCAGCATTAGAAACTTTGATGAGTATTAGAAATGAAAAATTTGATTTAGTCTTTATTGATGCAGATAAAATGAATTACAAAAAATATTATGAGATTTCATTAGATCTATTGAATAAAGAGGGTTTAGTGATAATTGACAATGTATTATGGCATGGAGAAGTTATTAATAAAGTTATTAATGATAAATTTACTAAAAGTATAAGAGATTTGAATGATTTTATCTCTAAAGACAAGAGAATTGAAAAAGTTATGGTACCATTTGGTGATGGAATGACTGTTTGTAGGAAGGTTTAATGTTCACTATATTTGGTTTTTATAAATTTCAAAAAATAAACAATTTAAAAAAAAACCAAATAAAATTGAATAATCTCTTGTTAGATAAAAACATAAATGGATCAATTATTATATCCAAAGAGGGTTTAAATGGTTCTATTTCTGGAATAAATAAGGATATTAAAACTGCAATTATTCAAATCAAAAAATGTTTGAATATAAAAGAATTTGATAGTTTTAATAATTCTAATAGTAGATTTCAACCTTTTCATAAACCAAAAGTTAAAATCAAAAAAGAAGTTGTACCGATGGACTTAAAAATGACGAATAGATTAAAAAAAAATAATAGTCATATAGAGCCAACAAAATGGAATGAATTAATAAAAAATAAAAAAACTCTTTTATTAGATGCAAGAAAACCTTTTGAACATAAAGTTGGTTCTTTTAAAAAATCAGTAAACCCTAAAATAAGTAACTTTAGAGATTTTCCAAAATACTTAAAAAAGTTAAAAAAAGATAAGCCAATAGCCATGTTTTGCACTGGAGGAATAAGATGTGAAAAAGTGTCTGCATATTTAGAGAAAAAGGGTTTTCGGAATATTTATCAATTAAAAGGTGGAATTCTGAATTATTTAAAGAAAGTAAAACAAAAAAATAGTTTATGGAAAGGTGAATGTTTTGTATTTGATAACAGAGTAAGTTTAAAACACGGTCTTGAACAGGGAACATATTCAATTTGTGGTGGATGTAGGCAACCAATTTCATTGAAGGATAAAAAATCTGAAAAATATGAAGAGGGTGTAACTTGCCCTAATTGTTTTAATAAACTCTCTAAAGTTCAAAAATCTCGTTTTAGAATGAGACAAAGTCAGATATATAAAGCAAAACTATCAGGAAAAAAATATAATTTCCAAAAAGAATTTAATTAAGGATTTATTTGTCAAAAGCTTTCAAATTAACTAAAGATCCAATATGGTTTTTGCTCAGAAAAGTTACTATCCCAGCAAGTGTTGGTTCATTATTTCAAACTTTTTACAATTTAGTAGATACTTGGTTCGCAGGAAGAATATCTGCTGAAGCAATAGCAGCAATTGCAAAATCTTTTCCAATTTACTTTACTATTATTGCTATAGGCGTTGGATTAACGGCAGGAACAAATACTTTAATTGGAAATAATATAGGTGCAAAGAATAAAAGAAAGGCATCACTATTTGTTGCCCAATCAATTATATTTGCAATCTTTTTGTCTATTCTTGTAACTTTTTTTGGTTTAAATGTTTCAGATTTTCTACTCTCTCTTATGGGATCAGATCAAGAGGGAATTATTTTAACTAGAAAATATCTTGATGTTATTTTTTATGGAACAATAATAGTCTTGATTCAGATTTCTTTAAATGGAACTTTGAATGCACAAGGAGATACCAAAAGTTATAGAAACGTTTTAATTTTTAGTTTCTTTTTAAACATTATTCTAAATCCATTATTTATTTTTGGTTATGGTTTTGTACCAGCTTTTGGCATAGCTGGACTTGCCATTGCAACTGTAGTAGCACAATTTATCGGTCTTTTATATTTAGCCTATAAAGTTTATTGTTGTGAATTAAAGCAATATCTTAAGCCTGAGTGTTTTATACCAAAGTTTAACCTTTTAGGAGAACTTCTGTATCAGACAATTCCTGTAATGTTTAGCATGTTGTTGATTGGTGTTGGTATATTCAATATTCTTTATTTCATTGGTAAATTTGGAGATTTAGCCACTGCTGGTTACGGTGCTGCTTTGCGAATTGAGCAAGTTTTTTTACTTCCAGTAATTGGTTTAAATACTGCAGTTCTATCTATTGGAGGACAAAATTTTGGCGCAAAAAATTTCGACAGATTAAGAGAACTATATAAAAAGGCCCTTTTTTTTGGATCATCTTTTATGATTTGTGCAGGAATAATAATTTTTTTGGGTGCAGAATTATTAGTTTCATTATTTACTGATAATTCAGAGGCTATAAAGCATGGCGCAATATATTTAAAAGTTGCTGCATTAATTGGTCCAATTTATCCTGTTTTTTTTATAACTACTGCAGTATTCCAAGCAGTTAAAAAACCATTATATAGTCTTTACTTAAGTATTTTAAGACTAACAGCACTTCCATTTTTAAGTTTGTGGTA
>CABZPB010000019.1 GCA_902527485.1 uncultured Pelagibacteraceae bacterium | reverse complement strand
TTGTGCCTTCTATAATTTTTCTATCGATTTTTTTTGGTCACGGAATAGATTACTTAAAAGAGTTGAGATACAAAAAATTATGAAAACTGTGATTTTGGCGGGTGGGTATGGAACAAGAATTTCTGAATATACAAAAAAAATTCCTAAACCAATGATAAAAATTGGAGGCATTCCTCTATTAACTCATATTATGAGAATGTTTAAATCTTATGGATATAATGATTTTTTAATCGCGGCTGGTTATAAAAAAAATATCATACAAAAATATTATTTAAATTCAAAAGAATTTAAAAATCTAAAAATAATTGATACAGGCAAAGAAACAATGACAGGAGGAAGATTGTTAAGGTTGAAGCCTTTTTTTGATAAAAAAGAAAATTTTTTCATGACATATGGGGACGGACTTTCAGATATAAATTTAAAAAAACTAAGGCACTTTCATTTAAACCATGGAAAAATTGCAAGTGTAACAGCCGTAAGACCTCCTGTGAGGTTCGGAGAAATGTCAATTATAAACTCAAGAGTTTCAGCTTTTAAAGAAAAACCTGAAATCAAGTCATCCTGGATTAATGGTGGTTTTTTTGTGCTAAGTTATAAAATTTTCAATTTCATAAAAAACGATAGTATTTCTTTTGAAAAACAACCATTAGAAAAACTCTCTTCAAAAAAAAATCTTATGGCTTACAAGCATAATGGTTTTTGGAAATGTATGGATAACCTTGCAGATAAAAATTATTTAGAAAAATTATATAAAAATAACAGAATTAAACCATGGAAAATGTAAAAAAATTTTATAAAAACAAGAGAGTTTTAGTTACTGGCGCTACAGGTTTTAAGGGGTCCTGGCTATGTATTTGGTTATTAAACTTGGGCGCAAAAGTTTATGCAACTGGTTATAATCCAAATAAAAACAAAACATTATTTAAAAGTCTAAAGTTATCAGAAAAAACTCACCTTAAAATATTTGATATTAGAGATTTTAGTAAAATTGATAATTTAATAAAAAAAACAAAACCCCAAATAATTTTTCATTTAGCGGCTCAGCCTTTAGTGATCGATTCATATAAAAAACCATATTTAACTTTTGACATAAATTTTAGAGGAACATTAAATATATTAGAGGTTGCAAAAAAATATAATTTTATCAAATCGGTTATTTGTGTAACTTCAGACAAGTGTTATGAAAATACTGGAAAAATTAAAGGTTATAAAGAAACAGATATGCTCGGTGGGGTTGATCCCTATAGTGCCTCTAAATCTTCCACTGAGTTATTGATAAAATCTTATTTAGAAAGTTTTTTTAGACGGAGCAAACGTGGTTTATCTAGTGTGAGAGCTGGTAATGTTATAGGAGGTGGTGATTGGTCTGATAATAGATTAATTCCTGATTGCATAAGATCCTTATCTAAAAATAAAAAAATTCTTTTAAGAAATCCAAATTTCAGTCGACCATGGCAATTAGTATTGGAGCCACTTAAAGGATACCTTGTTCTTGCAAAAAAACAATTCGAAGAACCTTTAAAATTTTCAGGAGCTTGGAACTTTGGAACAGAAACTAAAGATTCAGTTAGTGTAAGAAAGATAGTAGAATTAATAATTAATTTTTGGGGGAATGGTAAAATCAAATTATTAAATAAAAGTAAATTTCATGAGCAACAAAATTTGCAAATTGATAGCTCAAAAGCAAAAAAGTTTTTAAGTTGGAAAACAACATATAATACAAAAAAAGCCGTAGAGGTTACAACTGAGTGGTATTCTAAAATTTTAAGGTCTAAGGAAAGTGCAGACTATGTAACAAAAAAACAAATTAAAGAATATATGAAGCATTCCTAAAAAGTTTAAAATTTATTTACTATGAAATTATCCATTATTGTTTGTGTTTATAATGAAATTAATACAATAGAAAAAATTTTAGAAAAAATTGACAATACTAAATTACCTTTTGAGATTGAGAAAGAAATTATCATCATTGATAATAATTCAACTGATGGAACACGAGAACTTTTAAATAGTTTGATAGAAAGTGATAAGTATAAAATTATTTTTCAAAAAAAAAATTATGGTAAAGGTAACTCCATTATTAAAGGTATCAATAATGCAACAGGAAATCTGACTGTTTTTCAAGATGCTGACTTAGAGTATGAACCAAATAACTACTCAAAACTTATTGATTATTTAAATAAAAATAACTTAGATGCAGTTTTTGGATCTAGAATTAAGCATCATCAGGATCATTTCTATTATAAACTTAATCGATTAGCAGTTATCAATTTAACTAAAATAATCAATTTTTTATTCAAAGGATCATTTACTGATGTAGCAACTAATCATAAGTTGATTAAAACAAATGTTTTAAAAGGATTAAATCTTAAAAGTAAAGGTTTTAACCTAGATTTTGAAATTTCTCTAAAGCTATTAAAATATGGATATAATTGTGGAGAAATTCCAATAAAATATTTTCCAAGGACTTACAAAGAAGGTAAAAAAATAAATTTCTTAGACGCAATAAAAAGCTTATTTGTAATTTTCTATTTTTATTTTAAATCTTAATAATACTAAGATAATGAATTAAAAATTATGTTTTTATTAATTCACCCTCATAAGTTGTAATGTTTTTGAAAATTTATATTTGTCTAAGTTGGAAAATCACCTCTATTAATATAATAGTGATAAAGGAGATTCTCAATCAATCATGAAATTGACAAAAGAACAATTAGAAGAAATTAAAAATCAACAGTTACAGAATAGTTCGACAAAAAGAGTTACTGTGCAAGAACTTGAAAAAATTCTTTATGGGGCTATTCCAGCTTTAGATCACGGTTTTGTAAGAGTCGTAGATTATATGGGCGATGACACCTCAATTGTACAATCTGCAAGAGTCTCTTATGGAAAGGGAACTAAACAAGTATCAACTGACAAGGGGTTAATTAAGTATTTAATGCGTCATTGGCACAGTACTCCTTTTGAAATGTGTGAAATAAAATATCATATTAAGCTGCCAATATTTATTGCTCGTCAATGGATTAGACACAGAACTGCAAATGTGAATGAGTATTCTGCAAGATATTCAATTTTAGATAAAGAATTCTATTTACCAACACATGAAAATCTCGCTGCTCAATCAACGTCTAACAGACAAGGTAGGGGAGATGTTTTAGAAGGCGAGCAGGCTAAAGAAGTTTTAGAGCTTTTAAAGGATGATGCTGAGAGAACCTACGCAAACTATGAAAAAATGCTCAATGAAAAATATGATGGATCTACAATTGATGAAAATAAAAAGGGTTTAGCAAGGGAACTTGCAAGAATGAATTTAACACTAAATACTTATACACAATGGTATTGGAAAACAGACCTATTAAATCTAATGAACTTTCTAAGATTAAGAGCTGACCATCACGCACAATATGAAATTAGAGTTTATGCAGATATAATGTTAGACACACTCAAAAAATGGGTTCCAATAACCTATGAAGCTTTTATGGATTATAGAGTTGGAGGAACCGAAGTTTCAGCAAAAGGAAAAAATATTATAAAGAAACTTATCAAGGGTGAAAATATTTCTATGGAAGACTCTGGTTTGTCTAAAAGAGAGTGGAATGAACTCATGGAAGCTTTTGATCTTGAAGATAAGCAGATTTAATTTTGTTTGCAAAATTTATATAAATTTTTGATATTTCATTGTTTGGATCTTCCTCAACAATTGGCTTACCTTTATCTCCCGATTTTCCTACTTCTGGATTAATTGGTATTTCTCCTAAAAATTCTTTATCAAATTCTTCTGCAGTGTCTTTAACTCCACCTTTTCCAAAAATATTATATTTTTTATTATCATTTCCAACAAAGTAACTCATATTGTCTACTAAGCCTAAAATTTTAACTCCAAGTTTATCAAACATTTTTATTCCCCTTTTCACGTCTAATAGAGCGACTTCTTGTGGCGTCGAGACTATAATTGCACCATCCATCTTAATCTCTTGAGAAAAAGTAAGTTGGGTGTCACCAGTTCCAGGAGGCATATCAACAATTATAAAATCTAAATTTTTCCAATTAACTTTTTGCGTAAAGGTCCTAATCGCACTTGTCACCATTGGTCCCCGCCAAATCATAGGTGTTTGTTGGTCAGTTAAGAAACCAATAGACATACACTGCACGTCATACTTAATTATAGGGTCTAATTTTTGCCCGTCACTTTTTGGTTTTTCCTCAATTCCCAACATTTTAGGAATAGATGGACCATAAATGTCTGCATCTAACAAACCCACTTTACAACCAATTTTTTTTAAAGCTAATGCTAAGTTTGTTGCAAAAGTGGATTTTCCAACACCACCTTTTGCACTAGAAATAGCAATTGTAAACTTAGTACCTTTAATTGGATTTTTCTCTGGCAATTTTCTACTCATTTTATCTCTTATTGCGTCACTTAATTCTGGTTTTTCCTTTGGCATAATTAGATCTTAACTTGTTTTTCAGCATAAAGACATTATATAGATTGCCATATATGTCAGATGATTTTAGACAAACTGGTGGAAGTCCTTGGGGAACACCCCCCGGGGGAAGAGGTGAAGGAGGCGGTAACGGCTCTGGCCGAGGCCCAACACCACCAAACATTGACAAAATTATTAGAGACTTCCAAGAAAAGATCAAAAAAATTTTACCTGGAGGAAGTTCTTCTGGAGGTAAGCAAGCAATTTTAGTTTTGATTATTTTAGGATTTGTTTGGTTAGCTAGTGGACTTTATAGGGTTCTACCTGATGAACAGGGTGTTGTTTTAAGATTTGGTAAATTTGTAAAAACAACTCAACCAGGTTTAAATTACCATATACCTTTCCCAGTAGAGTCTGTGCTTACTCCGAAGGTTACAAAAGTAAACAGAATTGATATTGGTTTTAGATCAGAGCGAGATAGCGGTTTTACATCTCAAGGTGGTGTAGCAGATGTTCCACAGGAAAGTTTAATGTTAACTGGAGATGAAAATATTGTGAATATAGATTTCTCAGTTTTCTGGGTTATAAAAGATGCAGGCAATTTTTTATTTAAAATACAAGATCCAGAGGGAACAGTTAAAGCTGCAGCAGAAACTGCAATGAGAGAAGTAATTGCGAGATCTGATATTCAACCTATTTTAACTGAGGGTAGATCAGTTATAGAAACAGATACTCAAAAAATAATTCAAAAAATTTTGGATGAATACACTAGTGGTATTCAGATCACACAAGTGCAAACACAAAAAGCTGACCCACCAGATCAAGTAATTGATGCGTTTAGAGATGTACAGGCTGCAAGAGCTGATATGGAGAGATCAAAAAATGAGGCCGAGGCTTATGCTAACGATGTTATTCCAAGAGCCCGAGGGGAAGCTGAGAAAATTTTACAAGCTGCAGAGGCATATAAAAAAGAGGTCGTAGCAAAGGCTGAGGGTGAGGCAAGCAGATTCTTAGCAATTTACAATGAGTACAAAAATGCAAAATCTGTAACTCAGGAAAGAATGTATTTGGAAACAATGGAAAAAGTTTTAGCTGATATAGATAAAGTCATAATTGAAAAAAATGCAGGCTCTGGCGTAGTACCTTATTTACCTTTACCTGAATTACAAAAAAAGAAAGTGACAAATTAATATGAATGCTACAAAAATCATAGTTGGAATTTTAGTTGCTTTAGCTGCAACTATATTCTTTTCAATTTTCATTGTTAAAGAGGTAAATCAAGCTATTGTTTTACAATTTGGTGATCCAAAAAGAATAATTTTAAAACCCGGATTAAATTTTAAGATACCTTTTATACAAAACGTTGTATTTTTAGATAAAAGAATTCTTAATTTAGATACACCTCCTGAGGAGGTAATTGCATCTGATCAGAAGAGATTGATAGTCGATGCGTTTGCAAGATTTCAAATAGTTGATCCTCTTAAGTTTTATATTTCAGTTGGGAATGAGAGAGTGGCAAGATCAAGATTGGCAACGATTATTAACTCAAGAATTAGAAACGTTCTTGGACAGCAAGAACTTCAAACTCTTCTTTCAGAAGATAGAACTAAACAAATGGCCTTAATACAAGAAGGTGTAAATAATGAAGCAGAAAATTTTGGAATAAAAATAGTTGATGTTAGGATTAAAAGAGCAGATCTTCCTCAAGCTAACAGTGATGCAATTTTTAGACGAATGCAGACCGAGAGGGAAAGAGAGGCTAAAGAATTTAGAGCAAGAGGAGCTGAAATGGCCGTTACTATCACGTCGACAGCAGACAAAGAAGTAACCGTAATTTTGGCAGAGGCCCAAAAAAAATCAGAAATTATGAAAGGTGAGGGAGATGGTAAAAGAAATAATATTTTTGCCGCTGCATTTGGACAAGATCCAGAATTTTTTGCATTTTATAGAGCTATGCAAGCTTATGAAAAAGCTTTAATAGGAGGTGAAACATCTTTAATCTTATCTCCGGATAGTGAATTTTTTAAATTTTTTGGAAATATAAAACCTCAAGCAGAGTAAGTCTAAATGAAAGAATTGATCATAGCATTTGGTCTATTCTTATTCATTGAGGGAATTTTATACGCCTTATTTCCATCAAAAATGAAGAATATGTTAAAAAAGCTTGAGTTAATTAAAGATAGTCAATTACGTACTGGTGGATTAATTTTTGCTTTATTAGGTTTTATAATTATTTATTACGCAAAAAGTTAAAATGACAAAGATAAAAGCTATTTTTTTCTCCTTATTAATAGTATTAAATTTTTCATCTATATCAAATTCTCAAAATATTCCTAATTCGTTTGCAGATTTGGCTGAAAAATTGATGCCCTCAGTAGTCAATATTTCAACAACGCAAACCGTTGTTGAGAGAAGTAATCCTTTCCCAAATTTTCAATTTCCTCCAGGATCACCATTTGGCGATATGTTCAAAGAGTTTGGAACACCTCAAGAAAGACAATCCTCAGCACTTGGCTCTGGATTTATCATTGATGAGGAGGGAATATTAGTGACAAACAATCATGTAATTGAGGGAGCAGAAGATATTGTAGTTCAGGTCAACGGAGAAAAAAAATTTAAAGCAAAAGTTATTGGAGCAGACCCTCTTTCAGATATTGCTGTTTTAAAAATTATATCAAAAGAAAAATTTTTACCTGTAAGGTTTGGTGACTCAGATAAAGCTAGAATAGGTGATTGGGTGATAGCCATTGGTAATCCATTTGGATTAGGTGGTACAGTAACTTCAGGAATAATTTCTGCAAGAAATCGATCAATTGGATTATCAAGATATGAGGATTATATTCAAACAGATGCCTCTATTAACTCTGGAAACTCAGGTGGTCCTTTGTTTGATATGAATGGAAATGTGATTGGAATTAATACTGCTATCCTTGGCAGGAGTGGAAATGTTGGAATTGGTTTCTCAATACCTTCAAATAGTGCAAAGGTTGTAATAGATCAATTAATAAAATTTGGTGAAACAAAAAGAGGATGGCTAGGGGTAAGAATTCAAGATGTAACAAAAGAAATTGCAGAAGTAGAAAAACTAGATGAACCGAGAGGGGCTTTGGTAGCAAGCGTTGCACCAAATAGTCCGTCAGAAAAAGCTGGAGTTAAAAGTGGAGATATAATTTTGGAATTTAATGGTGAAAAAATTGAGAAAATGAAAGAACTTCCTATAATTGTTGCAAGAACTGAGGTAGGAAAAAAAGTAAAAGTTAAAATCTGGAGAAATAAAAAAGAAATTATCAAAACGATTACACTTGGAAGATTAGAGACGTCAGAAGATTTTAAAATTTCAAAAAAAAAAGAGCAACTACCGAATGAAACTTTAATTGATAATCTGAAAATAAAAGTAAGAAAACTATCCGATAAAGATATTAAATCGAGAAATTTACCTAACCAAACCAAAGGTCTTGTTATTACAAGTATTGAAAAAAATAGTCCTTTAACTGGTTCAATTGAGGTTAATAGTATTATTCTAGAAGCTCAAAAGAAAAAAATAAGAAGTGTTGAGGACTTAAAACAAGTACTTAAACAAGTTTTAAATAGTAATCAGAAAACTATTTTACTTGTGATCTACAATAGCCAAAATCAGAAAAGATATATAGGTGTTAAATTAGATTAGTTTATGGATTTAAGATCCAAAATTATTTTAATTTATGGACCTACTGCATCTGGGAAATCTAAATTTGCAATCAAACTAGCAAAAAAAATTTCAGGTCAAATCATAAATGCTGACAGCATGCAAGTTTATCAAGAATTAAGAGTTTTAACGGCAAGACCTTTTAAAAAAGATTACCAAAATATTAAACATCACTTATACGGATTTCAAAATGCTAAAAAAAACTTCTCGACTGGGGATTGGCTTAAATTGGCAAAAAAAAAAATTTTGCAATGCCGAAAAATAGAAAAAACTCCAATTTTAGTAGGAGGCACAGGACTATATTTTAAAGCTTTGACAGACGGTTTGGTAAATATTCCGAAAATTCCTATAAATTTTAGAAACAAAGTACGAAATTTACACAAAAAGATAGGGCAAAAAAAATTTTTTCAAAAGCTATTACAAATAGATCCTTTGATTAAAGATAATATTAATTCTTGGGATACACAAAGATCCATAAGAGCATATGAAATCAAATCATTTACAAAGAAATCAATGATTAGTTGGTTTAAAAACACTAAGTCAGATTACAGCCATAATGATTTTTTTAAAATTTGTATTGATTTTCCAAGGAAAGATTTAATAGAGAGAATAAATAAGAGATCTAAAAATATGATTAATACAGGCGCGATTTTAGAAGTGAAAAAATTTATTAAATTGAGAGTTTCAAAAAATAAAAGCATTAGTAAAGCGATTGGGATTAGCGAGATTAAGCAATATCTTCAAAAAAAAATCCAAACAGAACAATTAATCGAGAAAATATCAATAAAGACCAGGCAATATGCCAAAAGACAGAGCACCTGGGCTCGAGGAAATATGAAAGATTGGAAAAAAGTTGATCTAGCTGGTTTAGACAAGCTCTTAAAAAAAATTTAGATATTCTCTAGTTAGTCTTGACCAATTAGCACAACTTCAGCTAGATTGCTTGAATGTCTAAATTATATACCGGTGCAGAAATTGTATTTAAATGTCTTAAAGATCAGGAGGTCGAATATATTTTTGGTTATCCGGGTGGAGCAGTTTTACCAATTTATGATGAACTTAAAAATCATTCATCAATAAAGCATATACTTGTTAGACATGAGCAAGGAGCGGGTCATGCTGCAGAAGGGTATGCAAGATCATCAGGCAAACCTGGAGTAGTTTTAGTAACATCTGGACCTGGTGCCACTAATGTTGTTACAGCATTAACTGACGCTTATATGGACTCAGTTCCTTTAGTCTGTATTTCTGGACAAGTGCCCACTCATTTAATAGGCACAGATGCTTTCCAAGAATGTGATACAACAGGAATTACCAGACCTTGCACAAAACATAATTGGTTAGTTAAAGATATTAAAGATTTATCAAAAGTCATACATGAAGCTTTTAAAGTTGCAACAACTGGAAGACCTGGACCTGTATTAATTGATATCCCTAAAGATATTCAGTTTGCAAAAACTAAGTATTCAAAATTTAAAAAAGAAAAAAAATTAATCGGAAAAGTACATAATAGATTTTCTAAAAATGAAATTGATCAATTGATTGATTTGATTTCGAAAGCAAAAAAACCAGTTATTTACACAGGGGGTGGAGTAATCAATTCTGGTCCTCAGGCTAGTGAAACTTTAAAAGAGTTTGTTCGATTAATTGGTTTTCCAATCACATCGACTCTACAAGGGTTAGGCGCATTTCCAGGGGATGACAATCAATTTATTGGAATGCTAGGAATGCATGGAACTTATGAAGCCAATAATGCAATGCATGATTGCGATTTATTAATAAACATTGGTGCAAGATTTGATGACAGAATAACAGGTAAGATAGATGAGTTTTCACCAAAATCAAAAAAAGTTCACATCGATATTGACCCATCATCAATAAATAAAATCATAAAAGTAGACCTTGCAATAGTTGGAGATGTTAATGAAGTAATAAAATCAGCTATCAAAAAAATAAATAAAAAACAAAATGGATTAAAAGATTCAAATAAACAAAAAATTTCAAAATGGTGGGAACAAATCCAAAAATGGAGAACAAAGGACTCTCTGGGTTTTATTAATAGTGATAAAGAAATCAAACCTCAGTATGCTGTACAAAGATTATATGAACTAACAAAAAATCAAGATACATTTATAACGACTGAAGTAGGTCAGCATCAAATGTGGGCTGCTCAACATTATAAATTTAATAAACCTAATAGATGGATGACATCAGGAGGTCTCGGAACAATGGGATATGGACTTCCAGCAGCAGTTGGAGTTCAAATTGCTCATCCAGGCAAACTTGTGATCGATATTGCGGGTGAAGCATCTGTATTAATGACAATGCAGGAAATGTCTACTGCAGTACAGTATAATTTACCTATAAAGATATTCATTTTGAATAATCAGTACATGGGTATGGTTAGGCAATGGCAAGAGCTCCTTCATGAAAAAAATTATTCAGAGAGTTACACTGAAGCTTTACCTGATTTTGTAAAATTAGCAGAGGCTTATGGATGTAAGGGTATCAAAGCTGATAATCCTGATGAATTAGATGACAAAATTAAAGAGATGATCAATTATAATGGCCCAGTAATATTTGATTGTCATGTAGATCCTAATGAAAATTGTTTTCCAATGATACCATCTGGAAAGCCTCATAATCAGATGATTTTAGGACCAAATGATAAAGAGGAAAATAAAATTACTGGTAAGGGGAAATCACTAGTTTAATGCCAGCTCCAAAGTCAGCATATAGCATTCCTACTAAAATAGGTAAATTAGATACACATATATTTGTTGTATGGGTTGATAATGAAGCTGGTGTATTGGCTAGAGTAGTTGGATTATTTTCTGGTAGAGGTTATAATATTGAGTCTTTAGCAGTTGCAGAAGTTGATGCAACAAAAAATATTTCGAGAATTACAATTGTAACAACAGGTACCCCACAAGTAATTGATCAAATTAAACTTCAGCTGAAAAAACTAGTTCCAGTCCATAAAGTAGCAGATTTTAAGAGAGAAGATAAAAAGGTGATTTTCAAAGAAATGGCTTTACTAAAAATCGTTGCACAAAAAAAAAAAGATAGAAAAATGTCTTAAGGAATGCAAAAAATTTAATCCTGTAATTTTAGATAAAACAAATAAATCAGTTGTTGTGCAGATAACAGCTTTAAGAAGAGAAATTGATAAAATGAGTAAAAAATTAAAACCCTACGGTCTTACAAGCACTTCAAGAACTGGGGCAATAGCTATGACCAGAGGTGCTGAAATATTCAAATAAATTTATAAAGGAGAAAAAAATGAAAATGTTCTATGAAAAAGATGCTGATGTAAATTTAATTAAAGATAAAAAGGTTGCTATTTTTGGTTATGGGAGTCAGGGGCATGCTCATGCTCTTAACTTAAAAGATAGTGGGGTAAAAGAAGTAGTTGTTGCTTTAAGAGATGGTTCAGCAAGCAAAGTAAAAGCTGAGTCAAAAGGTTTAAAGGTGATGAACTTATCAGATGCAGCAGAGTGGGCTGATGTTTGTATGATTTTAACTCCTGATGAACTTCAAGCAACAATATATAAGAATCATATCGAACAAAGAATAAAAGAGGGTACAAGTTTAGCTTTTGCTCACGGTTTGAATATTCATTATGATTTAATCAAAGCCAGAAAAGATTTAGATGTATTTATGGTTGCCCCTAAAGGGCCTGGACACCTTGTAAGAAGTGAATTTGAAAAAGGGGGTGGGGTTCCTTGTTTGATGGCAGTACATCAAGATGGTACAGGTAAAGCAAGAGATTTAGCTCTATCATATGCATCAGCTATTGGAGGTGGAAGATCTGGAATTATTGAAACCACTTTCAAAGATGAATGTGAAACAGATTTATTTGGTGAACAAACAGTTCTTTGTGGAGGTCTTGTAGAGCTGATTAAAAATGGTTATGAAACATTAGTTGAAGCTGGATATGAACCAGAGATGGCTTATTTCGAGTGCTTGCATGAGGTAAAATTAATCGTTGATCTTATCTATGAAGGAGGAATTGCAAATATGAATTACTCAATTTCAAATACTGCAGAGTATGGTGAATATGTTTCAGGGCCTAGAATTATTAATAAAGAGGAAACTAAGAAAAGAATGAAAGAAGTACTGGAGGATATTCAGTCTGGAAAGTTTACTAAGCAATGGATGGATGAGTGTAAAAATGGTCAAAAGAATTTTCTCAAGATCAGAGATGAATTAGCAAAACACTCAATAGAAACCGTGGGTACAAAACTAAGAGCTATGATGCCCTGGATAGGTAAGAAGAAATTAGTAGACAGCGATAAGAAGTAAAATATTGATCCAAATTGGGTTTAAATAACTATTTTATTTTGCAATCTAAACGATAGGTTGTATATTTCCTACAGCAAAATTATTTATATGGCTGATAAAGATAAAGTAATTATTTTCGACACAACCATGAGAGATGGTGAACAATCACCAGGCGCCTCTATGAGCGTTGAGGAAAAAATTCAGATATCAAGAGTTTTTGATGAAATGGGAATTGATATTATTGAGGCGGGTTTTCCAATATCATCTCCTGGTGATTTTGAAGCTGTGAGCGCAATTAGTAAAAGTGTAAAAAACTCTATTCCTTGTGGTTTAGCAAGAGCTACAAAAAAGGATATAGACGCTTGTTATGAGTCCTTAAAATTTGCTAAAAGATTTCGTATCCACACATTTATTTCAACAAGTCCAGTTCATATGAAACATAAACTTAACATGACGGATGAACAGGTTCTACGTGCTATTAAAGATAGTGTTACTTACGCTAAAAAATTTACTGATGATGTGGAGTGGTCATGTGAGGATGGAACAAGAACAAATTTAGAATTTATGTATAAAACAATTGAACTTGCTATTAAATGTGGCGCAACTACAATTAATATTCCTGACACTGTTGGTTATTCTATACCTGAGGAATTTGCAAAAACTATCACATCAATAAAAAACAATGTACCTAATATTGATAAAGCTATAATTTCTGCTCACTGTCATAATGACTTAGGTTTAGCAGTCGCTAATGCTTTGTCAGGTTTATCAGCTGGAGTTAGACAAATTGAATGTACTATAAATGGAATAGGTGAAAGAGCGGGTAATGCAGCACTTGAAGAAATTGTAATGGCCATAAAAACTAGAGATGACTTATTACCTTATGAAACAGGAATTAAAACTGAACTAATTAGTAAAGCATCTAAAATTGTATCTAATGCCACAGGTTTTCCTGTCCAATTTAATAAAGCAATAGTTGGAAAAAATGCTTTTGCTCATGAATCCGGTATTCATCAAGATGGAATGTTAAAAAAACAGAGAGACATATGAAATAATGACACCAGAAAGTGTTGGTGTTAAAAAAACATCTTTGGTAATGGGTAAACACTCTGGACGTCACGCATTTAAAGATAAATTGAGTGATTTGGGGTATGCTGATGTAACAGATGATGTTGTGCAAGCGGCATTTGGTAAATTTAAAATTTTGGCCGATAAGAAAAAACATATCTATGATGAGGACATTGTTGCATTGGTTGATGATAGTTTAATTATTGATAATAAGATAAATGCAATCAACTTAAAATCATTAAAAGTATTCGCTGGAACTGGTGAACCACAAAGAGCTGATATGACTTTAGATGTCTTTGGAGAAATTAAAAATACTTCTCAAACTGGTGATGGTCCTGTCGATGCAATATTTAAATGCATTAAAGAGCTTTATCCTCATGATGTAAAACTATCCCTTTATCAAGTCCATGCAGTTACAGAGGGGACTGATGCTCAAGCCACAGTTAGTGTTAAGATAGAGGAAAATGACAGAACTACAGTGGGACAGTCAGCTGATACGGATACTTTAGTAGCATCAGCAAATGCGTATTTAAATGCTTTAAATAAAATGCTTATTAAGAGAGAGAAAAAATCTTTATATAAAAATATAGAACCGAAAAAATTGAAGGAAAGTATATAATGGGAATATTTGATGGTGTAAAAAAAATATGGAGCCAAGATATGGCTATCGATCTTGGAACTGCAAACACTTTAGTCGTAGTTAAGGGACAGGGTGTAGTTCTAAATGAACCATCTGTTGTAGCCATTGTAGAACAAAGTGGAAAAAAACAAGTTTTAGCTGTAGGAGATGAAGCAAAAACAATGTTGGGAAGAACACCGGGAAATATTAGCGCAATTAGACCTTTAAGGGATGGTGTTATTGCTGATTTTATAGTCACTGAGGAAATGATCAAACACTTCATAAAAAAAGTTCATAAAGGCAGAACATTTGCCAATCCAAGGATTTTAATTTGTGTACCTACTGGCTCTACTCCAGTTGAAAGAAAAGCAATTCAAGACAGTGCTTTAGCCGCAGGAGCTAGAAGAGTACAATTGATTGAAGAACCTATAGCTGCAGCGATTGGTGCAGGTTTGCCGATATCAGAAGCCACAGGGTCAATGGTTGTTGATATTGGAGGTGGAACAAGTGAGATTGCCGTTATGTCATTAGGAGGTTTAGTTTATTCAAAATCTTTAAGAGTAGCTGGAGATGCTATGGATGGAGCTTTAGTTAACTATATGAGA
>CABZPB010000018.1 GCA_902527485.1 uncultured Pelagibacteraceae bacterium | reverse complement strand
GGCTTCTGCTCGTGCAAATGTACCGTTAGGTAAATCATAACTATAACCTAGAGCAATTGAATAACCGTCTAGATCAGTGTTACCGTAAGCACCACCTGTTGATAGATTTTCATCAGTTAACACATCTACTTGCATAAAACCAAGTTTAGCATAAACATTATCATTTAGTTTAGCCAGAGCGTACACAGTAGTTAAATCTTCGAATGAAAGAGAAACTGTGTTACTCGATTTTGCGTCATTACCAGTTGCAGTAGCAAAGTTTTGAATGTTTTCTGTAGTCTCTGTATCCATAGTATGTGGCACATAACTTATCCCAAGAGATACTACATCAGTAAGTCCTGCTTCGAAGAAAATAGATCCAAAACCCAACACTGCTTCTGCATTCTCACCTTCGTCAGCAGTATTTTTTGTTACTTTGGCTGTTGTAGCATTACTAGAGTGATCACCTGAGAATATCTCTGATGCTCCCTCTGCTTCAAATAAGCCAGCTGTAGCGGTTACACCGATAGTAAATCTTTCAGCGTTAGCTAAAGATATAGATCCTAAAAGCACAACTGCAGCTATTAAAAATTTTTTCATTGTTATTTTCCTTGTTTAAATGTTAATTTTTGTGAGACTCATATCATTAAAAATTAGATTTTTTAAGAAAATTGTGGCAAATTTCAAGTTTTAAAGACAAAAAATAGTTAATGTTGCAATAATACAACAAAAAATAATTGAGTTTTTTTATGTTTTTCTAATATTAATTGAGTTTGTATCCTTAAAAAAAAGACCCTCTTATTCTCAAAAGTTCTCTGCTCAAGTCTTTATTTTCACTAAAAGGCTTTCTTCCATGTAGCCAAAAATAATTATTAGCTATTACAGAAGAACCTACTGGGAGTTTTGTAATTATCTTATGATTACTTTCCTCTAAACTGTCAGACAATTTTTGTAAAAAAACTCCTTGTCTCATATTTTTCGGTTCAGGAAATTGATCAATATAAGAAATTTGGGCTCTTCCTTTTTTATCAGATGAAAATACTGGATGCTCAACTTTGTAATCAATATTTTTACTTTTAGGAGATCCCCAAATAAAATTCTCTTTAGCAGACGGATCATTAAATAACTCATCACAATGCTCCCAATCATCAAGATGCAACATGGCAGACTCTCCACCTTCAACATTTTTTTCTTCTAGTTTTGACATCAACAACCAATCAGTTTTTTCTTTTACATAAGTTCCATCAGTATGCAGATCCATATTTGTATAAGCTTTTCTAAGATAAGAATCACTTTTATCCTCATGCTTAACATGAAATCTTGCGTAATATTTTCCAGCCATAGCATCGTGATTAGGTACACCAATTAAATGTGCTACTGCTGTAGAGAGTTTTACCAAAAAATTATTATCTATTTTAGAAATTAAGTTTTTTGGTTTAATTATAAAACAACCCGTATTTCTATCTCGAACAATCTTATTTATAAATTTAGATAATCTATTTTCACTCAAATCATCCAAACTTTTAGCAATGGTAAATCTAGTAAAAGGCTTGTACTCTAAAGCTGTAATATCAAATTTATTAAATGGAAATATGAGTTTATTTAAAATTTCTTCACCTATATCAATGTTTATTATCCTAGAGGATTTATCGTTTAAACTAATTTCAAAACCGTTAATTTTTTCTATCATAAATAAATATTAAAGAGTGATAATATGATACCAGATAAAAGAGTTGGATAAACTAAATTTTTTTTAGTTAAATAAAAAATAACTATAGCTAAAAAAACAACTATAAATCTTATCAAGTAATCCACTTCATTTAAAGATCCTGACGGAAAAATTATCATTCTTGCAATAAGTGCTGCTAAAGTTGAGTATGCGAGGCAATTAAACCATCTAAACATTTTTGAAGTTTCTTTGATTTTTTCTGCACTTACAACACCTAAGAATCTTGAAAGATAAGTTGCTAGAGATGTGACTATAATTACAACTATAATGTTATTTGCCATTTTTTTCTCCAATTAGAAAAGCAATTGTACCTGCAAAAAAACCACCAAATAAAATACACCACTCAGGAGATAAGAAATAAAACATTGGTCCTATAATCGCTCCTAAAGTGACGGATAAAGTTATTTGAATAGTTTTCATTGCACTTAACATCATGCAAGTAAAATAGATTGGATTAATTATAGCTAAACCAATAAGGACATCTTTATTGAGAAAATCAGATGCTATATAGCCAACAACTGTTGCTAATATTGCAACAGTCCATGTTGCTGTCCCAATACCTATCCAAAAATCTATCCTATTTTTTTTTTCAATTACTTCATAATTGTTTTTCATTATAAGCCAAGAGGAGACAGCAATGAAGTGACATGATAAATAATATTTCCATCTAGGTTGATTTTCATGTAACAACAAAGGCATTAATGCTACTGTCATTGGGTATAATCTTGCATTAACTAACCAGACAGCTAAAAAAATATTTATCAATGACGCACCAATTAACATTGATTCAGCCATCACTAACGATCCAGGCAAAGCATAAGTCAAAAGAGTAGAAAAAATGCTTTCTTCAACTGTGAAACCTAAACTTTTTAATAATGCGCCAATTGCAACAAAACTAGCTGCTAGAGCAATAGCTGGACTTCCTACACCTTTTATTGATTTAAAACCTTTATAAAAATATTTTGTGTTGATCATTAACCACCTAGAAAAAGGCGACCCACATCAGGATTACTTAAAAGATCATCACCTTTACCAGCAATTGCTGTTTGACCAGAGACTAAAACATAACCAATATCAGCAAACTCAAGTCCTTTTTTTGCATTTTGCTCAACTAAGATGATTGTTTTTTTTTCATTCTCTTGAAGATCTCTTAAAATTTCAAACACCATTTCAATATATCTTGGCTCCAATCCAATTGATGGTTCATCGACTAATAGTACAGAGGGTTTCATTACTAAAGCTCTGGAAATTTCTAGTAAACGTCTCTCCCCACCAGATAGTACTTTAGCAGGTTGATTTCTTCTATTCCTTAATCTTTCATATTTTTCAAATATTCTCTCTGCTTCTTGATAAGAATCATCCGTATTTTCTTTAATATATCCACCCATTAATAAATTTTCTTCAACTGTCATGTCAGGGAATACTGAATTATCTTGAAGAATGTACGCAATACCTACTGATTTTAATTTTTCAGCTGGTGTAAGCTTTGTAATTTCTTTTCCATCTAATTCAATTTGTCCAGAAAAAATGTTTGTAAATCCATATATTGAATGAAGAATTGTTGATTTACCTGCACCATTTGGTCCAATCAAGCATAAGGACTGAGCTTTTTTTACGAATAAATCAAAGTTATGAAGTATTTCCATTTTACCATAACCAGCATTTAAATTTTTGATTGTTAAATGAATTTCATCTGGAGCTAAATTTTTTAGCTCTTCTGCTGTTGGAGCTTTTCCTAAAACCTCATACTGATTTGTCATTATTGAGCTCCTAAATACGCATCTATTACACGTTTGTCACTTTTTATTTCATCTGGTGAACCATTGGCTAGCATCTTTCCATGAGCCAAACAAAAAATATTTTCTGCCAATTGCATTATCACTCTCATATTATGTTCAATGACCAAAAGAGTAATTCCAAAATCTTGATTTACTTTAATTAGTCTATCTATAATTCCATTAATTAATGTTGGATTAATCCCAGCTGTTGGCTCGTCTAAAAGTAACATTTCTGGCTCATTCATTAATGCCATAGCCAGTTCTAGTAATTTTTGTTGTCCAAAAGATAAATCGCCTGCTCTCAAATTCCTTTTTTGATATAAACCCACAAAATTTAATAAATTTTCTGCCTTTTCCGTAAGTTCTTTAGGGATCGTTGAAAAAATCTTCATTAAGGTCTCATCACTTCCTTTGTGACTGATTAGCATATTTTCTACACAATTTAATTTTCCATAAATTCGAGTTTGTTGAAAAGTTCTTAGCAATCCAAGTTTTGCAATAACCGGAACTGGTAGATCCGAAACTTCCTTATCATTAAACTTAATTGAACCATTATCAATTGGGTACGTTCCAACTATTGAATTAAACAGTGTTGTTTTACCTGATCCATTGGGACCAATTAATCCGACTATTCTCCCTTTTTCAACATTCATTGAAATATCTACATTAGCTTTTACACCACCAAATGATTTACTTACGTTGCTAACTTCTAAAATACTCATTTGAGCTCCACCTGTGCTTTACGATCTTTTTCATCCACAACTTCACCAAATCTTTCAGGGTATTTTTCTCTCAACCATCCCATTATTCCCTCTGGGAAATAAATGACGATAACAACAATTAAAACTCCCAGCGCAACATATTGCCAACCTAAAAAGAATGTCCAAAACCCTTCTTTAAAAATATGAAACACTGTTGCACCAATTATTGGTCCCCATAAGGTTCCTTTTCCACCTAAGATTGCCATTAAAACCATGAATACTCCCATCTCTCTTCCATCAAAGGCAACATCGGTTGAGTCAATATATCCAACTAAGCCACCCATGATTCCTCCGGCTAAACCACAGAAGAAAGCTGATATCATCCATCCAACTATCTTATACTTCATCGTTTCAATTCCCATAGCCTCAGCTTTATCCTCATTATCCCTAATTGCATTTAGAATTAATTTAAATCTAGTTGAGTAAATTCCTCTCACAGTTATGAAAGTCAGTACTAAAACAAAAAAACTTAAGAAATAGAAAAATTCACCTCTTGAGTCTAAACTTCCTACATCAGGAAATGGTGGAGTAGTGAAACCCTGTCCAGCTCCAATTATTTCAATTCCTCCAGAAATTTCACCTGCTGCAACACCTAAGCCTAGTGTGCAAATTGCAAAGTAATGTCCTCTTAGTCCTAAAATAGAGTATCCAATTAGACCTGCTACAATGGCTGGTACAAACGCTGCAACTAGTAATCCAAAAGCCATTCCTTGAAAAAATTGCGTAGGAGTATGTACAAAAGTTTTTTCACCACCGCTTTCTGTCCACTCAGCTAATGGAAAAAACATTCCAACCTGAACGGATGCGCACAGATACATTCCAAGTCCATAAAATAAAATATTACCAAAAGAATTATAGCCCATTTCACCACCTTGAATGTTCCATGTGGTTGCTAAAACTATTAATACACAAAGAATTGAAAGTTGAACTTTAAAAGCTGGAAACAAGAATGGAGCTGCTATACCAAAAGTTAATATTCCAATATATAAAATTAGATTATTTTTGCTAATACTCATTTTAAATACTCTCTTTTTCTTGAAAGTTTAAATCTTCTATAAACAAGTATTAAAACTAACAATAAAAATACGGATCCAATTCTAAATTCTGTGCCCAGTATGTAATCTGCAAATTCTTCAAATACACCTAAGCCCATCCCTGACATTGCAACACCAGGTAAGTTTCCTAATCCTGCAACAATGACAATCATGAAAGATCTAATTGTGTATGGAAGTCCCATATAAGGATGAATTGTAAAAGTAATAGATATTAATGCCCCAGCAACACCACAAAGAGCTGCATTAATACCGAAAGTAGCTGCATACACTTTTTCTGTATCTACACCTAAAATCTTTGCTGCTCTTGCATTTTGCGCTGTAGCTCTAATCGCACGACCAAGTTTAGATTTTTTCATATAAATAACTAAGCAAACAGCAAACAAAATACTTATGAATGCTGAAAATATTTTTGAATTAGGTAGCACAACATTATTATTAAATAACATAGTTGTTCCGTAATCTGAATTTGCAAGGACAACATCTGCTCCAAATGCGAAGTTCATTAATTGCATGAATAGAATGCTTATCCCAAAAGTTGCTAAAATAGAGATAAATAAATCTCTATCTACCACTTTATTAATTACAAGTTTGTAAATTGCTATACCAACAAAATACATTACTACCGGAGCAACAATAACTCCCCAAGCTGGATGAATTCCATATAGATACATGAAGTAAGCAATGTATCCACCTAATATAACAAGATCTCCTTGAGCAATATTAATTATATTCATTACTCCCCATTGAAGCGCCATACCATATGCAATCAATGCAAATAAAATTCCAAGTAAAACTCCATCCAAACATGCTTGAACAGAAATCATCGGATATTGGAAGACCATGAAATCCATAATGAACCTTTAAAAAAATACCCCCTAAATATAATATACTAGGGGGTATCTATAGATTTGTTTTTATCTTTTAGACCATGAAGGAATTGGGTGAATTAACTTAGCTGAAGCCCATTTAGTTGGAGCGACAACTTTATTTTCACATTTTCCTGCATCATCACACATTACTTGAAATAGCACCATTGGTTTATCAACATTCTGACCACCTTCAGCAAACTTTATGTTTCCATAAAAAGTTTGCATGTTTGTAGCCGCAAGAGCATCTCTTACCTTCTTTTGATCAAAAGAATTTGCTCTTTCAAATGCATCTTTAAATACCAATAGAGCTGCTGATGACTCCGCTGCTTGATATGGAGGCGCATAACCAAACTCTTTAGTAAAGTCTGCGTCATAGGTCATACCATCTTTAAAGAAGTCGTCCTTATAAGTAAGTGTTTTATGCCACTGAGATGCACATAAAGCATATTGTGAGTTTTTTCCATGTTGCTTTGATAATTTAGCTGCATCACAGTGTGTCATAGCTAACATTGGAACATCTACTTTCATCTCAGATATTTGTCTAATAGCAGTTAGTGCACCTTTGGTATGGCCTGAAACCACTAAAACATCTGGTTTCATTTGTTTCACTTTTACTAAAGTTGCTGCCATATCGTTTAGCTCTTTTGGTAACTTATCATCGATTACTTTTTTTGAGCCTGTTCTTTTAATTGCATCTAAAACTCCAAGTCTCACGTCTTGTGAAAAAGCATCTTGTTCAAATGCCATCGCAACTGTTACACCTTTTCCATTATTCTTTTCAACCGCCAGATCAATAGCTACATCAAGATATAAATTAGCAGGAGCTAAAACAGCAAATAAATATTTGTAACCTTTTGTAAACAAAGATCTAGATGCACCATTTGCTTCAACCATTGGAACACCATATTTTTCAGTTACCGGAGCTATTGCTTTAGTTAAACCTGAACTATATGGCCCAAGCATAAACTCAACACCATCTTGTGATATAAGTCTTTCTGCAAGTTGTGCTGCTCTTTTTGGGTTTGACTCATCATCATAATAAATAATGTCAAACTTATAAGTTTTTCCACCAACTTTAACTCCGCCCATGCTGTTAATTCTATCAACGGCCATGTTGTAGCCGTTTTGAGTATGAACACCATTAGATGAATATTTTCCAGTTAATGAAATAGCTGCACCTAATACAATCTTATCACCAACTACTTTTGCAAATGAAACAACTGAAGTTGAGAATAAAATCGCTAATGCAGAAATAAAACTTAAAATTATTTTATTTAATCTCATTTTTATTTCCTTTTGTTATTAATTAATTAATATTTAATTAAATAAAGAAATTCACACTAATGCAAGTGTCAAAAATTACTGATAAAAAGTTCTAATATTGTTGAGTAACAACAATTATTAATGCAATAATTACTAAAACACTCGCAGAGATTGTATTAATGGTTTTTGGATTTGCTTTTATCCATATTATTAATTTCTGCGCAAGAATTGCATAACCGATCAAAGATAAAAAATCTAAAACAATATAAGTTGCAATTAATATTATAAATTGACTCAAATAGTTTGAGCTAAAATCAATAAACTGGGGAAATATGAAAGGAAAAAACATCCATGCTTTAGGACTTGTCCCTGCAACAATAAAACCATCTTTAAAAAAAGATAAGTTACTTTTTTTTGTCTCTATTTTATTTTTTATATCGTTGGGTCTAGACTTATAAATATCATAAGCAAGATATAATAAATAAATTATTCCTATCCATTTAAAAATATTTAAAAATATTGAGCTTTCTGAAAAAAAGGATCCAATCACAAAGATTACTAAGGTTGCTTGAACTAAATTTGCAGACACATCTCCTAGTGCAGACCATACACATCTGCCAACTCCATAATTCATTGAATAAGAAATAATAACGATTCTTGGACTACCTGGAGTAATAAATAAAAAAATGATAATTTGTAAATAAAGAATAAAATCTAAGGGAAGCATTTAAAAAAAAAGATAGTCCTTAAAAACCGGGAGCTAAAGATGGCTAAGAAGGACTATCAAGAACATTATATCAGGATCTAAAAAAAAATGCATTAAAGATTTTTTTCAAATATAAAGGATTTATGAAAAAAAAAGGTCACAGGCCAATAACTCGCATTAAGAACCCTGAACCAAATATTGAGGATCCAGATTGGGTCATTTGGGCTGCCTGGGCAGATCGTATCACTTTTGAAGAAATCGAAAAAAAAACTGGATACAGAGAATCTGATGTTATCAAAATAATGAGAAGGTCAATAAAGCCCTCTTCATTTAGACTTTGGAGAAAAAGGGTAAATCAGAAAAGCATTAAACATAGAAAAAAGTTTGAATATTCAAGAAAACAAATTACTAGCAAAATTAAAAAAGGTGATTATCTATAATTCATGAAAAAAGTAACAATTTATACTGGGCCAATGTGCAACTATTGTGAGGCTGCAAAAAGATTATTAATTAGAAATAATACATCTTATAACGAGATTAATATTGCTAATGTCGATGGAGCAATGGATGAAATGATTAAGAAAGCTAACGGAAAAAGAACGATTCCACAAATATTTTTTGATGATAAACACATCGGTGGTTATGATGAAGTTAGAGCACTAGAAAAAGAAAATAAATTACAAGAATTATTAAAATAATTTTTATTTAGCTTTAAAGGTTAAACAAACACCATTATTACAATATCTTTTACCAGTTGGACGTGGTCCATCATCAAAGATATGACCGTGATGTGCATCGCAATTTTTACAATGATATTCGGTACGTGCATAACCTAATAAATGATCCGTTTTGGTTTCAAAAACATTTGGTAATGATTGATAGAATGATGGCCAACCTGATCCACTTTCATATTTAGCTTTAGATTCAAATAATTTTATTCCGCAATTAGCACAATGATAATATCCATCTCGCTTTTCATTATTCAATTCACTTGAACCCGGTAGCTCTGTACCCTCCTCAAACATTATTAACTTCTGATCAGCTGAAAGATTAGGATTTTTTTTTTTCATTTGTTATAATAATTTAGCACAAGATTGATGTAAAAAAGAATGTAATTCAACAAGTTTAGCAATATCTTTATTGTAACCACCCCCTAAAACTCCACAGAGTGGAATTCCTTTAGAAAAAAAATTTTCTGTAACAATCTCATCTCTTTTCTTAATCCCCTCATCTGAAATATTTAATCTACCTAACCGATCGTTAAAATGAATATCAACTCCCGCAATATAAAAAACAAAATCAAAATTTTCCTGATTTAATTTACTTAAATTTGATTTTAATATTTTTAGATATTCTTTATCTTCAAGATCATTTTCAAGCTCCACATCACAGTCGCTAATTGATTTTTTTGCAGGATAATTTGATTTTGAATGCATACTAAAAGTAAAAACATTCCTATTATCTTTAAATATGTCAGAATTTCCATTGCCTTGGTGAACATCTAAATCGAAAATTAAAATTTTTCCAGCTAACCCTTTTTCTAACAAATATTTTGATGCAACAGCTACATCATTGAAAACACAATAACCTGCTCCACCATTATAATTTGCATGATGACTGCCTCCAGCAGTATTGCAAGCTAAACCGGAACTAATTGCCAATTTAGAGGCCAATACTGTGCCACCAGTTGCAACAAAAGACCTTTTAATTACACTATCGACTAAGGGGAATCCTATTTTTTTTATACCATTTTCATCCAAAGTTTTATTTGTAATATCCTTGATATATTTTTCAGAATGTGCTCTTAGCAAAGTTTCTTGAGAACACGGATAAGGTTTATGAAATTTTTTTACTATTTTTTTCTCAATTAAATAATCTGCCAAATCACCAAATTTATTTATTGGAAATTTATGGTCATCACCAATCTTTGCAAAATAATCCTTATGATTAACAACTGGTAGTTCCATAATTATTCAATAACACGAATTGGTTTTCCGTTCACACACGCCTCAAGAGACTCGATCATTTGACTATAATAAATGTGATAATTTTCAGCTGTGACATATCCGATGTGCGGTGTCAATAATACATTGGGCAAAAATCTTAGTTTATTATTTTCTGGTAAAGGCTCTTTTTGATAAACATCTAGTCCAGCTCCTGCAATTTCATTAGTTGATAATGCAATAATCAAATCATCTTCACTAACTATTGTGCCTCTAGAGGTGTTAATAAGAAATGCTGTTTTTTTCATCTTATCCATTTCTTTCAATGTAATACAATTTTTATATCTCTCACCACCTTGAACGTGTATAGAAATAAAGTCTGAGTTTTTTATTAAATCTTCCTTGCTAGAAGGTAAAACATCTAATTCTTTACACGTGTCTAAATTTAAATTTTCACTCCATGCCATGACTTGCATACCAAATGCTTTACCAATTTTTGCAACTTGTGATCCAACTTTACCAAGACCAATTAAACCAAGTATTTTTCCTTTCAGCTCCACTCCGACAGTGGTTTGCCAATAACCCTGGTACATATTATCTATTTCTTCTTTTAGATTTCTAGCTAATCCAAGTATTAAAGCCCAAGTTAACTCAGGTGTTGGATTTAAATTACTATCAGTTCCACTTACAATAATCTTCTTTTTTTTTGCAGTTTCAAGATCAATTGATTTGTTTCTTAATCCACTAGTAATTATAAATTTTAACTTAGTCAAATTCTCTAATAAATTTTTAGTAATTGGAGTTCTTTCTCTCATTATCAATAAAGCCTCAAAGTCCGATAGTTTATTAAGTGCATCAGCTTCATCCTCAAATGGCTCACTAAATATTTTGATTTCGTATTTTCCTGCTAATTTTTCAAGATCAACGAATTGTTGAGAAACATTTTGGTAGTCGTCTAGAATTGCTACTTTAAGCATTTTTTATTTCCTTATTTGATAGGAATAAACCTAATATAATTAAAATTGCACCAATCAAGTGAAAAAATTGAAATTGTTCATTATAAAAGAATATTGCCATAATTGTGCTGAATAATGGAATTAAAGATAAAAATATTCCTGCCCTATTTGCTCCAATGATTGAAACTGCTCCAGCCCAACAATAATAAGATCCAATGCTTGGAAATATTGCGACATAAAATAAAATATAAAAAAGATTACTACTTATCTCAACGATTTTCCCCTGTGCAATATCTAAAATAAATAATGGCAAAAGAAAAATCAATCCAAATGAACAAATTATTTGAACAAGAGTAAGTAAAGAAATTTTAAAAGTTCTTTTTTTCAAATATGCTGAATATATGCCCCAAGCAATTATTGCTCCAATCATAAATAAATCACCTTTATTAAAATTTAAGCTAAGCAAAATATTAAGATCAAGTCTCGTAATAATAGATAGAATTCCAAACACCGAGATTAATAATCCAGATATTTGAAAAATATTTGTTTTCTCAATTTTTAATAAAAAACAAACTAAAATTATTGTTACAGGTATTGCAGTATTAAAAAGAGATGCATTGATTACCTGCGTATAATTTAGAGCATTATAAGTAAAAGATGTGAATATGCACACACTAGTAAAGCCCAGAATAACGAATAATGAAGAATTTCTTATAATTTGACTCTTTAATTTTAAAATCTCTTTAAAAGTGAAAGGAAATAATATTATCCATACTAGGCACCACCTTAAAAATGCAAGTGAGTTTGGAGGTATATTTTCTAAATAAGCAAACTTTCCTAAAGTAAAGTTTCCTGCCCAAAATAATGTAGCGAATACCAGCATTAAATATGCTTTGGTATTTTGCATTTTACTAATTGAATCTTTTTGAGCTATAAGGGGCTAAATTTAAATTGGTGTTTTCTTTAGCTATCATTCCAGAGACAATCTTTCCAGATATTGGTCCTAATGTCCATCCTAAATGGTGATGACCGAAACAATAAAATACATTTTTATAGTTTTTTGATGGACCCATAACTGGCAAAAAATCAGGTAATGTTGGTCTGAATCCTAACCATTCATCTTCATGGTCAGGTAAGTCTCCCATCATATACTTAGCATTGTTAATCAAGTTTTTAATACGAGATTTTGATAAAGGATTTTTCAATCCTCCAAACTCCACTGTACCTACAACTCTTAATCCCTGCTCCATTGGAGTAATTCCAAACCCACGATTTGAAAAAATAACTGGTCTTTGTAAAAGATGATCACACCCTTTAAAATGAACATGATAACCACGTTCAGTATCTAAAGGTATTTTTTCATCTAAATTGTCGGTTAATTTTTTCGAAAAAGCTCCACATGCTATTATTACTTTATCAAATAAAAAGTTTTCTGTTTCAGATTTTAATATTGGTTGCTCATTCTGAAATTCTATACTTTGAACATCCAATCTTTTAAATTCCCCTCCCTTTTTGAGAAATAAATCAAAAAATTTTAAAAGTATCTTTTTTGGGTTTCTTGCATGTCTTGCGTATGGATAATAAACACCTGCATGATAAAAAGGTTTTAAATTTGGCTCAAGATCATGAATTTCTTTTTTATTCACAAGTTGCTGTTGAACTCCTAATTCCTTCCTAACATTAATTTCTAATTCTCTGCTTTTTAAATCTTGATCATTCCAAATATATAAGATTCCTTTGTTTTCAACTAAACCATCTATTTTGATTTCATCAAATAATTCATCATAAGCTGGTAAAGCTAAATCTAAAATTTGATGCATATTTTTTGCAGTGTGCATCATTTTATTTTTTGAAGTATTCAAAATGAATTTCATAAACCAGGGGATCATTTTTGGAACATAATTCCACTTAAGCGCGAGAGGTCCTGATGAACTCATTAGCATAGCAGGAACATCTAAAAGAATATCAGTTCTATTTAAAGATAATGAAGCGTAAGGTGAGAAATGACCAGCATTTCCATATGATGCTACTGGGCTGCCTGGGTTTTCTCTATCAAATATCGTTACCTTAAAACCTTTTTTTTGTAAAAATAAAGCGTTTGAAATACCTTGAATACCAGATCCAACTATTCCAATACTGATTTCTTTGGACATATATATATTATATAGTGAATTTAATAATTTAATTAGGTGACAAATTATACTTATGCTATGGATTGTTGACTGTGAGTTTTCGCACTCATAACAATTCCAAATCCGATCATGGTAGCCAACATTGATGAACCGCCATATGACATTATTGGTAGTGGTGAACCTACAATAGGAACTAAACCTAGAACCATGCTCATGTTAATTGTGATGTATATAAAAATTGATGTCCCAAAGCTGTAACAAAATAATTTTGCAAAATAACTTCTGGAAAGAGCCCCTATTCTTATAACCCTGTAGATTATAATGCTATAAATCAAAAGAAGTAAAACTGATCCTATAAAACCAAATTCCTCTGAATACAGTGTAAATATAAAATCTGTATGTTTTTCTGGAAGAAATTCTAAATAACTTTGTGTTCCTTTCAGAAATCCTTTACCTGTGATACCTCCTGACCCAACAGCGATTTTGGATTGTATAATCTGATAACCAGCCCCTAAGGGGTCTCTGTCTGGATTTAAAAAAGTTAGCACTCTAAGTTTTTGATATGGTTTTAAAAAAGAAATTATAATTGGTAGTGAAATGATTGACAACAAACATGAATAAAAAAAATACTTATGATTTAACCCTGCAAACCACAATACAACAATACCGCTTATAGCAATAAGTAACGAGGTACCCAAGTCTGGTTGTATAATTACTAAACTCATTGGAATAAAAATAATTATTAGTGAAAAGCAAATTGCGTAGAAAGAATTTACGTGTTGCATCTTCATCCTATGAAAATATTTTGCTAAACATAAAATTATAAAAATCTTCATTAGTTCGGATGGCTGAAGATTTAAAAAATAGAGATCAATCCATCTTTTTGATCCTGATGCTGTAATACCAAAATTTATGGTCCAAATTAACATTCCCAAAATAATTGCATATGATAAATAACCAAGAGAAAACCAAAATTTAATATTTACAAATGAAATCATGATCATCATTGAAAAGAAAATTATAAATTTTATGAAGTGACTTCTTGTATGAAATAGGATTTCACCTCCATCTGTAGAATACATTGTTCCAAGGCTAATAAATCCCAGGATCAGTAAACAGGTCAGAAGCACATAATCTAAATTTCCAACTTTCTGAAAAATATTATTCTTATTATTAAATCTAGTATATTGGTACATCAAATATCCAAATATTTTTTGTTATCATAATTTTTTCTAATTTCATGTCTATCAATGATTTTTTTGAATAGTTCTTTAGCTAGTGGAGCTGCAACAGTTCCTCCGGAGCCACCGTGCTCTATAATTATACTCAGTGCATACCTTGGATTTTTGTAAGGCCCAAAAGCAACATATAAGGCATGGTCTCTTTCTTCATAAGGAATTTGAAATGTTTTGAGATCTAACTCACGATCTATGTCAGTTATTCTCTTTACCTGTGACGTCCCAGTTTTACCAGCAAATTGATATTTAGGATCGTCTAATCGAGATCTATATGAAGTTCCTCTTAACTCATTTGTTGAACTAAACATAGCATCTTGCACAATTTTAATATTTCGTGATTTTTTATACAAGGGAGTAAACTTATCATCATATTTTTTATCATCATCAAGCACTATTTTTGGATAAATTTTATATCCTCCATTGGCTATTTGTGCAGTCATCAAGCACAATTGTATTGGGGTTGTTTGAATGAATCCTTGACCAATACCGGTTATTATTGTTTCTCCAAGCACCCAATTTTTTCCTAGTGCATTTTTTTTCCATTCTGTATTTGGAATTAACCCCTTTTTTTCATTATCAAATATATCTTTAAAAACTTTTTTACCTAGGCCAAATTTTTTTGCTGTAACGCTTAATCTATCCACACCTAATCTTCTTGCGACCTCATAAAAATATGTGTCACAAGATTGT
>CABZPB010000017.1 GCA_902527485.1 uncultured Pelagibacteraceae bacterium | reverse complement strand
CAATATTTCCTATTACAAGAGGCATCATAGCAATCATTGTACTTAGTGATGTCATTATAATTGGTCTAAACCTTACAGAGCACGCTTCTTTAACAGCTAATTCAATAGATTTCCCTCTAGCTCTAATTTGATTTGCGTAATCTACAATTAAGATACTATTTTTGGTAGAGATACCTATCAGTATTATTAGTGCAATTTGAGAAAAAATGTTTACTGAGCTATTTAAAAATAAGATGAATACTAATCCACCAAAGATTGCCAAAGGTACAGTTAAGATAATTACGAATGGATGAATAAAAGAGTTAAATGTTGCTGCCATAACTAAATAAGCAGTCAGTAGAGCTAAAGCAAAAATTATAAATAATTCATTACTTGTTTCTTTAATCTCCTCAGATTTTCCTTTCCAAGTTATTTGGTTTTGTGGTGCTAAATCACTCATCACATTTTCAAAATATTTAATCGCTTCTGATAAGGTATACCCCTCATTAATATTAGCAGAAATTGTTACTGCTCGTTGTCTATTATACCTAGTAAGCTCTTTTGCTGATCCCTCCTCTTTAAAACTAACAAGATTTGATAAAGATATTAATTTTCCATTTGTTTCAGAACGAACAAATATTTTTGAGACACCTTCTTTATTTCTTCTATCAGATAAATACTGTTGAACGATAATTGGATATTCTTTTCCTAGTTTATTAAAAGTTGTTATTTTTTTTCCCCCATAAAGAGTTTCGAGTGTTTCACCAATTGATTTAGTTAATATACCCAAATCTTTAGCTTTATTTTTATTTATTATTAATTTTACCTCTGGTTTGTTTCGATTGTAATCAGATTCAATCCTTGAAAGATTTTTATTCGACCTTAATTTTCGTAGTACTTTTTTTTGTATTTCTTCAAGCTCCTCATAAGTATTTCCATAAATGACCATTTGGACAGGTTTGTTGTAATTTGATACCCTAATAGACTGAGGAGATATGGGAAAAGCTAGGGCTTGAGGCAAAGTAACTATTTTACCGATCGCCTCTCTAAGAACAACTTGTTGACCTTTTTTTCTATTTTTCCAATCATCAAGTAAAGCAATTATTATAAAACTATTATATGAATTGGCTGAATTTCCAAATCCTGGAACACGCATTATAAATCTTGAATAGGGACTATTTTCAGCCTGTAGCAAAGGAATAAGTCTAGCCTCTACTTTTTGAGCTTGTTTTTGAGTATATTCAAAAGAACTTCCCTCATCTGTTGAACCAATAATTAGATATGCCCCACGGTCCTCCATAGGCAAAAGTTCTTTTTTTGAAAAACTAAATAGAAGTGCTGAGGCAATGATTACAAAGATAATAAAAAAACTTACACTCTTAGTTTTGTTCATTACAAAACTAAGAGTTTCCTCATAAAAGATAGCAAAGTTAGAGAAAATTTTTTCAAATTTTTGTATAAAAACTTTTTTTGATTTTTTTTTGTATAAAAATTTACTTGCGAGCATTGGTGACAAAGTTAATGCCACAAAAGATGAAATCACAATTGAAAAAGATAATGCAATTGCAGTTTCTTTAAATAGTGTTCCAGAAATTCCCTTAATAAAAATTAATGGCAGGAAAACTGCTACTAAAATTAATGTTGTAGCAATAATAGCAAAAGAAATTTGTTTAGATCCTTTATACGCAGCAACAAGTGGTGTTTCCCCATTTTCTATTCTTCTATATATTGCATCTGTCATGATAACAGAGTCATCCGTGATTATACCAATTGCTAGAATAAAACTTAAAAGTACAAAAATATTGATCGAAAGGCCGAATATATATAGTCCTAGAAATGATGCTATTAAACTGACAGGAAGTGCTATAGCAGGCACAATTACTGCCTTTAAATTCCCTAAAAATAGGTAAATTATTAATATTACTAAAATGAAAGCAATAATTAAAGTTTTGTAAACTTCTTCTATAGCGGCCTCAACATAGTTAGCTCTATTAAAAGAGACTCTCAAATCTAATTCTTCTGGTAAAGATTTTTTTACTTCAACAATTTTTTTTTTAATATCTTTTGCAAGTTCGACCGTTGAAGCTCCGCTCCTTGCATAGATACCAATCCCCACAGTTTTTAAATTAATTTGATCTTTAGTTTGTGCTTTGAAGAGAGTTTTTTCTGAAACAGGCCCGAATTCAATATTTGCTACATCAGATAATAAAATTACACGATTACTTGTTTTTTTGATAGGTATTTGCTTTATAGTATCAATATCATCATATGATTTATCTAGATTGAGCGTTAAATCAATATTATCTGCCTCTAAAGTACCAGCAGGTAAGCTTACATTTTCACCACGAATTGCGAACTCAACTTCTTTTATCGTTAAATCATTAGCTGCAAGTTTGATAGGATCAATCCAAACTCTAATACTCAATTCTCTTAATCCACCTACTCTAATTCTTCCCACATTTTTTACACTTGAAAATTGGTCTACAAGATATCTTTCTGCATAGTCACCTAATTCAAGATCGCTCCATGTGGATGAGGATAATGATAGCCACATGGTTGTTGTAAATCCTGCAGCTCTTTTAAGTATTTGTGGTGGATCCGACTCGTTTGGTAAGTTATCCACAACTCTTGCAACTCTTTCTCTGATGTCATTGGCAGCATTATCTAAATCAATACTTGTGTCAAATTCAACATTGATCAAACTCCTTCCATTTTCAGATTTTGAATCTATATTTTTTATACCTTCAGCTCCACCAATAACATCCTCAACAACTTGGGTAACTTCTTGATCTACTATTGAAGCTGATGCAGACTTGTAGTCTACTTGAATTTGAACTACAGGAGGCTGAATTCCGTTGGGCAATTCTCTAACTGGCAATTTCCAAAAAACAAATAGACCAAATATGATTAATATCAAGGACATCACCCAGGATACAGTTGGTCTTTTAATACTTAATTCAGTAATAAACATTATTTATTTATAGGTTTTATTTTTCCTCTAGGTCTTACTTTTTTTAAACCTTCAGCTACAATAATATCACCCACAGTCAAACCTGAAATTATTTCAATGGTGCTATCATCTCTTAGGCCAGTCTTAACCTCAGTTTTATTTGCAATATTTTCTGTGTTAATTTTGTAAACATACGATTTATCGCCCTCTATCATCACACTTGTATCAGGTACACTTAAAGAATTTCTGAGATCAAATTTAACTCTTACTTCCAAAAGTGAACCTGAGATTAACTCTAAATTTTCGTTTTTTACTTTTATTCTTGATAATAAACTTCTTGTGTCCGCATTTATTCTGCTCGAAACAAAATCTATTTCACCTAAAAAAGTTTTATCTTTAAAACTAGACAATGTAACTTCGACTGGAAGACCTTTTTTTATAAATGTAGAATAGCTTTCTGGAATTTTAATATCTGAGTAAATTGTTGAGTTATCATCAAGTGTAATGATAAAAATATTATTTGAAACGAGAATATCCTCAGTTAAACCTGTGTAGCCAAGAACTCCATTAAATGGGGCTAGTATATCGCCGCTTTTTAATTTAATTAGAATATCACCTTTTTTAACAAAATTCTTAAGTCTTAAATCTTCAAAAAGATCATCTTTTTTAATTTTAAAGGTTTTTGATTTTTTTGAAATTGCTGTGCCGTAAGTTTCTATTTGTTCAGAGAATTCTTTTTTAATAACTTCAGTTACAATTATTCCTGGTGGTGGTATTTTGCTGAATTTCTTTTTAAAATGATTACCAATCATTAATCTTCCAACAATTACAATTGTAATTATTAAAAAAAATATAAATATTATAGAAATAGTTTTTGTAGATCTTTTCATTTTAAGTTTAAATTAATCCATATTCAGCCCAAGAGCCATCATATATGCAAGGGAGATATTTATCATTAATCAAAGAATAAGCTAGTGCCAAAACACACGCTGTAACACCAGATCCACATGAAAACACAATATTTTCTTGTTTTAAATTTTCTAAACTTGTCTTAAAAATTTTTTGAAGTTCATCTTTATTTTTAAAAGTTTTATCGTTATTTAGACAGTTGTTAAATGGTATGCAAAAAGAGTTTTTAATACATCCACTTCTAAGACCCTTTCTAGGCTCGGGGATTTTACCTTCAAATCTTTCTCTACTTCGGGCATCAATCAACTTAAATTTTTTTTCTTTTATATTTTGATCAATTGCTTTTTTACTTTTAACAAGATCTTTTCTCTCGGTGCTTTTATAGTCCGAAATATGTATTTTTGAAATTTCATGAGTAACTTTCTTTTTTTCCTTAAGCCATTTTCTTAAACCGCCATTTAAAACATTTACTAATTTTGGGTCATGTCCGTAATAAATAAAATTAAACCAGCCACGACAAGAGCTTAAAACATCAGAATTATCATAAATAATTATTTGATCATTTTTTTTAATTCCCATGTTTGAAACAATTGTATCCCAACTTATTTGATCAATTAACATGTGTGGTAAAGAAGTATCTTTTCTTGAATTTTCATCTATATCAAAAAAAATTGAATGTGGTATGTGAAGAGATTTATATTCCTCATATCCATTTCTTTTAGTTTGTGGCATATGCCAAGAGCAATCAACAATTTTAACCGTAGAAAGATTCTTTTCTAACCAATCAGTTTCAACTAAAGACATGTTATCGCTTTTCTAGATATTTTTGATGATATTCCTCTGCTGGACAGTAATTTTTTAGTAAAGATATTTTTGTGACAACTTTTCCAGATAAACGTTCGTTCACTTCGTTAAATACCTTATCAGCAATCATTTTTTGATTGTCATTCAGATAAAATATTTCACTTCTATACTGTGTTCCAAAATCTGGTCCTTGAGAATTTAAGGTAGTTGGATCATGAATTTGAAAAAATATTTTTAAAATTTTTTCGTAAGAGATAATTTTTTCATCAAAATCTAGCTTAACCACCTCAGCATGATTTGTATTGCCAGTGCAAACTTCTTTATACGTGGTGATAGAGCTATTACCTCCACAGTAACCAACTTCTGTTTTGATTATGCCATCTATTTTACTGAATTTAATTTCAGGTCCCCAAAAACATCCAAGTGCTAAAACAGCTATTTCCATTGATTAAGATTTAATTTAATTTACAAATTATTCTTATGCTAAGTAAAAATCAATTGGGATTTTTGTACATGTTTTTGTCCATTTGTGCATTTTCATTAATGGATTTAATTGTAAAGTGGTCTGTAGATTATCCTATTGGACAGGTTTTGTTTTTTAGAGGTTTTTTTGGCATAATCTTTTATTTTTTTATAATTCCAAAAGAAAGATTTCATAATTTTTACAAAACTCAACGACCAGGATTACATGCATTAAGATGTGGTTCAGGATTAATAGCTCTAATTGCAATATTTATTGCTTTAAGGCAGCTGCCATTAGCAACTGTTGTAAGTATTTCTTTTGCTGCTCCAATATTTACAACAATATTATCTATTTTTCTATTAAATGAAAAAGTTGGAATTTTTAGGTGGTTAGCAGTGATCATAGGATTTGTTGGAATTCTCATAATTACAGAGCCTGGGATCACTGAATTAAATATTTATTATATTTTTCCGATTATATTTTGTTTGGGTCTATCCTATGTAGCCATAACTATTAGACAACTGTCTACAACCGAACCAGTGTGGTTAATTTCTTTTTATTTTTCGTTAGCAATTACACTATTAAGTTTTTTAACTATCCCTCAGGGCTGGGTAATGCCAACTTTAAATCATTTCATACTTTTATCTTTGATAGGTATTTTTGGAGGTGTTGCAAACTTGTGGTTAAGTCAATCATATAAATTTTCAGAGGTTTCTTTAGTAACTCCCCTTAAATATTTGGCTTTAGTTTTCGCTATTATATTTGGATATTTCATATGGGACGAGATACCCACGTTTAAAACGTTGATGGGCGCTTTATTGGTAATTTTTTCAACTCTTATAATTTTTAGAAGAGAGATTTATAAGAAAAAAATTATAACATCTAGGTCAATTAATGAATAAAGTACCCAAATATTGGAACAAGGCAAAAAAATATTTATCTAAAAAAGATCAAACTCTTTCTAAGTTAATCAAAAGTTACGAAAGTCCTTCAGAAACTATTTTAACTTCTAGGAGAGATATTTTTTTTTCATTATGCAAAAGTATAATTGGACAACAAATAAGTGTTGCAGCAGCAAATTCTGTCTTTTTGAAATTCAAAAAAAAATGTAAAAATAAAATTAACGCAAAAACAGTATCTAGACTTACTTTTGCTCAATTGAAAAGCTGTGGATTAAGCAGACAGAAAGTATTAGGCATAAAGAGTTTAGCGAAGCAAACTATAAAAAAAACTTTTAATCCTAAATTGATTAATAAAATGTCAGATGAGGAGGCTATAAATTATTTATCACAATTAAGACAAATAGGTAGATGGTCAGCTGAAATGATTTTATTATTTACATATAACAGATCAAATATTTGGCCAATTCAGGATATCGGCCTTCTAAGAGCTATTTCAAAAAATTATAAAAAAAAATATTTACCACCTGATAAATTTGTATCATTATTAAAAAAAAGGTTTAGTCCTTATTGTTCTGTTGCAACGTGGTATTTATGGAGAAGCATAGATCCTGAGCCTATTCAGTACTAAATCCCTCAACCACTTGCATATGTCTTTTTGTAGTTTTTTTTGCTACTGCCCAACTATCTTGATATTCTTTTGAAGAGTGACATTCTAGTGCTTTAGCATAACTAGGAAATTCCCATACAACAGTCCTACTAAAATCATCACCATTAAAAGTGTCATGCTTACCACCTCTTATTAATGGTACACCACCATAACTTTTAATAACTGGTGTGGCTAACTCTGAATATTTTTTCAGTTTTTCTTGGTTATCAATTTCAAAATATAAACTAACCCAATATCCTTTTTTCATATCAATCAATCCATTCCTTATAATTGTTTAAGTTATCTTGCAAAAACCTTGGCAACTTGTTGGACGGATATTTCTCAAGTTTTCCACCATCACCAATTTTGTTTACTCTTTTATCAACTTTTAGATCATAAATAGCCTGCTTGTTTTTAATTAAACTATCTATTTCCTTTACAGATAAAGGATTTTCATCAAATTCTCTATGGTGTAGATATGATTTAAGTTTAAATTCAATTTCAGAGGCAGTTTTTAAGTTAGAAAAGTGCCATCCGCCATTAGATATGATTTTGATGTTAATATATTTTGTATCAGAAAAAAAAGTATCTAATCTGTAAAAGTGATATTTTCTATCTTTAATATTTCTTAACCATTGAGGGGATTTAAGAAATTTTTTTCTACATCCTTTTGTACCAGTCCAATCAAGATTAGGTAATTTAAGATTAAACTTGTAATAAAACATGTCTTGTTTAAAAAGAATAATTTTTTCATGTATCTTCGATAGTTCTAAATTTTCCAAATTTGGAATTTCATCGACATCAGAAATTAAAATCATGTCATCATTGTTTGCTGAATTTAATCCTTTTAAGATATAATTTCTTTGACCATTTTCTCTATGAAGTGCATTTGATATATATTTCCAGGATTTGACAGCTTCATTATCCTTATCATTAACTTGGTTTCTTGCTATTTCTGGTGGTTCTTCATCATAAGTAATATAGATTAATTTATTTTTAAATTTTCTAAATTTTTGATGATTAAACTTTAAGTCTCTCCTATCTCCTTTGTGAGTAAAAGAACTCTCTACTATTACAAAATAATCAACATATTCATTCAAAATGTTCAGTCTTAACTCTAAAACTGTTTCTTCATCAAAATACATAAAACAATCAAAAATTTTCATAATAACTTTTTAATCTTTTTTAATTTTTTTTATATGATAAAAAAATCTATGGCAGATAAATTAATAGTAAGTTTTGAAGAATACATCAAAATAGTTGAAAAATTAGCCATTGAAATTCATAATAATTACAAACCTACAGTTTTAGTTGGAATAATGAGAGGAGCTGCACCTATAATAGATATTCTTTCAAGGATTTTAAAACTCCCAATAGCTTACATTGTTATCCAAAGTTATACAGGAAAAGGATTAGAAGACCAACAGGGCCAATTAATGTTTGCTAGAGAAATAAGTTCATTAGCTAAAGAAGAAGATTTTAAAAAAATCCTTTTAATCGATGATTTATCAGATACAGGACTAACACTAAATAAAAGTATCGAATGGTTAAAAGGTTACGAACCAACGAAAAAATTTATTAAAGAAATTAAAACCGCTTGTTTATGGAAAAAAAAATCATCTTCCTTTAAACCAGACTTTTGTCCAATCAAATTAGACTCAGATCCTTGGATTGTTCAACCTACAGAACATTATGAGGAGCTTTCTATTGAAGAAATTATAAAAAGAAACTAGTTAACGGAGCTAGAAAACTAGCCCCGTTAAATTTAATTTAGCTTACAGCAAAACTTACAACACTAAGTATTGCCACAACCCATATTGCTGGAGAAGTGCTTGCAAATTTTCCAGTAAATATTTTTATTAAAGCATATGAAACAAATGCTAAAGCAATACCATTACTGATACTATAAGTTAATGGCATAGCAATCATGGCTAAAATTGCTGGAGCTGACTCCGAGATATCATTCCATTCAATGTCGGTAATATTTCTAATAAATAGAACAGAAACAAATAGTAAAGCCGCACCGTCAATTTGTTTTGGTAAACTAGTTGCAAGAGGCGCAAAAAATATACATGCTAAAAATAATATACCAATCACAAGAGAAGTCATCCCAGTTTTGCCACCAGCTTTTACACCAGCTCCTGACTCCACATAACTAGTAACAGTTGTTGTCCCCATCATAGCACCTGCAACAGTCCCAACGCTGTCAGACAACATTGCTTTATTAATATCTTCAACTTTTCCCTGTTTATCAACTTTACCTGCAACGTTTGCAACAGAAGTTAATGTTCCAGCTGTATCAAAGAAATCTATGAACAATAAAGTAAATATTACTGTAGACATTCCAGCAGTCATGGCAGCGGACAAGTCAAATTCAAAAAGGTATGTCATTGGAGGAGGCGCACTTGCTAAACCATTAAATTTAGCCAGACCAGTCGCCCAAGCAATAACACTGAAAAACAAAATACCTATAATGATATTTCCTTTTACATTCATTTTCTCAAGTACGATAATTGCAATAAATGTTGCGCATCCAAGAAGTACTAATGGGTCACTTAAATTTCCAAGTTGTACTAGTGTTACAGGATTATCAACTACAACTTCCATAATTTGTAATCCAATAATTGCAAGAAACAATCCAATACCCGCACCAATTCCTAGTTTTAAACTTTTTGGAATTGAGTTAATTAACCAGGCTCTTATTGGTGTAAGTGATATGATTAAGAACAACACCCCCGCAACCAAAACTGCACCAAGAGCTTCTTGTGGCGTATAACCCATGCCAGCACAAACTCCAAAAGCAACAAATGCATTAATACCCATACCTGGAGCAAGTCCAATTGGCCAAGTTTTTCCGTAAAAGGCCATTATGAAACAAGCTAATGCGGTGGCTAAAATAGTTGCCGTGTATACTGCGCCGAAATCAAAGAAACCTTTTTCAGGGCCGGCGAACTCACCTGATAAGATGAAAGGATTTAAAAACATTATGTAAGCCATTGTGAGGAAAGTAGTTGTTCCAGCAATTACTTCAGTTTTAAAATCAGTTTTATGTTTTTTATATTCGAAATATTTTTCAAGCATTTATCCTCCTATGATTGAAAAATATTTGATTCTTTCTCATATTGCCCGACAAAACTAATTCTTATTAACAATTTTCAACCCACAAGTTTATATTTATGCCATAATTAGGCTGTTATTATAAAATTATGAAAAAAATTAAGATCTCAATTTTAAGTGCATTTATAATATTTTCTTTACTGGGTTGTCAGACAATTAAGCAAAAAACTGACGCTATTGTTGAAAAGGAAAATAAAAAATTAAGTGCGTTTATAGGTAAGTCCTCTCAGGATTTAAAGAGCAGCTTAGGTAGCCCAGATGAAGATTTTAAAAATGAAAAAGGTAATCTAGTCTTAGTTTATAACACAAAAAAATACGGAATACCTTGCGAAAGAAGATTTGAAGTAAACGCAAAATTGATTGTTATTGGATTTGTTTCTAACGGTTGCTTTTGATTACCTGCGGAGAATTTATCTCCGCAAGCAAGGTATACTTATTTAATTTCAATAAGTTTTCTTTTTTTATGCTCAGGAACAATTCTTTCACAAGATATTGTTAAAAGACCATCTTTTAACTCAGCACCATTAACTTTCACATCGTCAGCTATAGTAAATGATCTGGCAAATTGTCTTTGAGAAATACCTTTGTGAATTATTTCTCCATCAGCATTATTATTTTCAGATTTATTAACTTGTTTAGTTCTCACGGTTAATAAATTATCTTCAAACTCAACTTCAACATCGTTTTTATTAAAACCAGCTAAAGCAACTTCAATTGCATAATTATCCTTACCTGTTTTTCTGATGTTATAAGGTGGGTAGTTTGACTGCATAGTCAAAGAACCATTACCAAGCATATTTTCAAATTGGTCAAACATATCGTCAAATCCAATTGAAAAAGGTCTTAGTGAGTTAAATATAGATAAATCCTTACTTGTCATAGTATCCTCCTTTGTTAAGCAAGTTTATTTATTGTTAGCCCCATTAGGCGACCAACAAGGTTTATATGGGAGTTATTTTATTTTTTTCAAGATATTAAATTTAAATTTTTCCAGAGATCTTCAATATAAATGCATAGTCAAAAGCTATTTCCTCTATGGCACCATCTCTACCTGACTTCCCCCCATGGCCCGCGTTCATCTCGGTTTTTAACAAAAGCAATTTATTATCTGTTTTTAGATCTCTAAGTTTAGCGGTAAATTTTGCTGGTTCATCAAATAATACTCTATTATCACTTAAGCTTGTTGTAATTAACATATGAGGATAATCCATTTTTTTGATGTTATTATATGGTGCATATGAATAAATATAATCAAAATGGTCTTTTTTATCTTTTGCATTTCCGAATTCATCAAATTCTCCAACTGTGAGAGGTAAAGAATGATCCAAGTTAGTTGTTAATGAGTCAACAAACGGCACAGCCATAACAATTCCAAGAAATAATTCTGGGGATTGATTAACCACTGCACCCATTAATAAACCACCAGCTGATCCACCCATACCAATAATTTTTCCTTTCGATGAATATCCTTTTTCAATCAAAAACTTTGCTACGTGAATATAATCTTCAAATGTATTTTTTTTATTAAGAAGCTTTCCTTCTTTCCACCATTTCATTCCTTTTTCCATTCCCCCTCTAATATGTGCAGTTACCCAAATAATATCTCTGTCAATTAAACTCAATCTAGTTGAGGAAAAATCCGGAGTCATCGAACTTCCATATGACCCATAGCCGTATAAAAGTAAATTTGCTGAACCATTAATTTTTGTTTTTTTGTGTCTAGTAATTGTAAGTGGAACTAATCTTCCATCATGAGAAGGACACTCTAGTCTTTCGACTATATAGTCATCTGGATTATGACCAGATGGGATTTCTTGTTCTTTTACTAATTTTTTTTCTTTAGTTTTTAAATTGTATAAATAAGTTTTACCTGGTGTTTTAGGAGATGAATAGGACAAGTAAACTGAGTCAGTATTTTTATTTCTTTGTATTAATGAAACACTGGGCACAATCACAGACTCATCAGTAAATCTTAATTCTTCCTCAATTCCTGTTTGTTTATTTCTTACAAATAATTTTCCTAATGCATTTGATTTTTCTCCTCTGATAATCCAATCATTTAAAAATATTAATCCTCCGATTAAAACTTCTTCTTTAGCAGCTATATAAATTTCCCACTTTTGATTTGATAAATCATCACATCTTTCGATTTTGAAATCCTCTGCGTCATCATTAGTATGACAATAAAAATATCCACCCCAGGAATTGACTGAATAAATTACACCCTTTTTTCTTTTTATAATTAATTTTGGCTTTGGTTTTTTTTCTGTTACTTCAAAGTAGTATTGTTCGGAAGTATTATGATCTGATGTTGTTATAAAAAAATATTTTTCATCTGAACTCAAACTTATGCCCACAGTAAATGCTTCACTTTTCTCCTCAAAAATAAGCTCATCATCTTTGACTGATGATCCAATTTTGTGTCTAAATATTTTTCTTGGTCTATGAAATTCATCAAGCTTTGAATAAAAAAAATATTGGTCGTCCAAACTAAAAGTAATACTTCCACTTGTTTCTTCTATTTTCTCAGTGACTAATTTTTTTGAGGCAATATTTCTTATGTAAATTGTATAATATTCAGAACCTTTTAAGTCTAAAGAATAACCTAAAAGTTTGTCATTATAACTTACCTCTAAATCACCTACACCGAAATATTCAGTTTTTAATTTCTCTTTTTCTACATCACCATTCCAAAATTCTTCAACTGTATCACTTCCAATTTTCTTTCTAAGTTTTATCGAATAATTTCCTACCGCAGTTGTTTTAGTCCAATATTCATATTCTTTGTCTTTAAATTTTAATGACTCATCATCTAACTTTATTCTACCTTTAATTTCATCAAATAAGATTTTCTGATCTTTTTTTGTGTCTTTTAAATGATGTTCTGTAAAATTGTTTTCTTCTTCAAGATATTTCCTAATATCTGGGAGTAGCTTGGAACTATCTTTTAAAACCTCAAGAATATTATCCTGATGGATCCAACTATAATTATCTTCCCATGTCGTATTGTGACAAGATTTAAGCTCTGGTTTTTTTTTAAGTTGTGGTATTTTCATTAAACCAAAAATATATGAATATAATAATTTATACAGTGGTTATATTAACCATTTTTTATTTTCTACTACGTTTAATTACTAACATTTCATCTAGGAAAATTTCAAAAGGCTTAAGATTTTTAATTATATTAGGATTAATTGCTTTAGCAGTTTTGTTTGCTATTGGTGGAAAATTTTTATTAACCTTACCTCTTACTCTGGCAAGTTTAGCTTTACTAAAATTAAAAGGTTTATCTATTTTTCAATTAATTTCTCTTTTTAGACTCATTCAAACATTAAGAAGATCTGGTCGCTTTTCTTTTAACCAAGCAGGCACCAATAACGTATCGTCTATATCAGTTTCAGAGGCATATAAAATTTTAAATTTAGATATGAATAAAAAAGTTACCAAAGAGGATGTTAATAAAGCATATATAAAAATCCAAAAAAAGATACATCCTGATATTTCTCCTGAAACTTCAAGATTATCCTCAATTGTTAATGAGGCTAAAGATATTGTGCTAAACGATATTTCTTAAACAATAATTTCTAAAAATCTCTCAAAAATTTTTTGCGGATCAATTTTATCTTTACCCAAAGTATTATGAGTGACTGTGTTTTCTCCCTCTGGAATTATTGGAAACATTTTTGAGCTATAATTTCCATAAATTAAGGGAGTATCAGCCATTAAAGTAATTGTTTTAATACCTAGAGCTGAGGATAAATGACTAAAGCTAGAGTCATTACAAATGGATACATTACAATTCTTAATTAATGGTAAAATTTCACTAATGGTTAAATTGTCTAAACGAGTACAAAAATTCTTAAATTTAGAGTTCAAAATTTCATTTAATACTTCCAGTTCTTCATTTGCTCTACCTGTTGCAAGAAAAAATCTGCAATTTTTTATATTTGATATTTTGTCAATTACACTTAAAAAAGTCTCTGCAGGAATCCTTTTTGTAGGTCCAGAGCCACCTATACCTAAGAGGATATTAGTAGTATTTTTATCTATTTGAAATTTTTGTGCTGCTTTAGAAATTAAATCACTATCGATTTGTACTTCAGGATCTTCATTAATGTCTAAATCTAAATTTTCTTTTAAAAATTTTTTAGGGGCCTCAATTATGTGTTGTTTATTTTTTGAAAACATTGGATATTGATAAATTTGTGGAATACCAGATATTTTAGCAACTAAGTTAAACCTTAAAGATGAATTAAAAATAAAAATTTTATCAAATTTATATTTTTTTAAATCGTTTGCTAATTTAAAAATACCAAAAAAGCCAACATGTCTATTATTCGTTTTATTATCTCTTTCTAAGATAAGAATTTTATCAATATATTTTGTCTGGTGTAAATATTGATTAGCTTTAGAGTTTTCTTTTACCAATATACTTATTGGTGAATTAAATTTTTTAGATAAAGCCTTCATAAATGGTAAGAAAATTACGGTATCTCCAATACCCATTCTGCTCTGAACTGCTAATATTTTCATATAGTATTTATAAACTTTACTGAGTATATTTTTATATAAATTTTTATTATGACAAAAATAAGTGGAATTTTTGCTGCTTCAATGTCAGTGCTTAACAATGATTTAAGCCTGAATGTTGAAAAAACAATAATGCATGCTGAAATGCTTATTAATCAAGGTTGTCATGGCACGGTAATATTTGGCAGCACAGGTCAGTCTCAACTAATACCTATTTCAGAAAAAATTGAATTACTTAACAAACTCTCAAAAAGCAAATATCAGAATAGGCATATAATTGGCACAGGTCTAAACTCTTTAGGTGAAACAATAAATTTTATGAAGATAGCAATTTCATTAAATCTAAATAAATTTTTAATTATGCCTCCCGCTTATTATAGTTATGGTGATACAGAGGTTTTGGATTTTTATTCTAGAATAATTAATTCAGTGCCAGATTGTAAAATTATTCTTTATAATTTTGAAAAACTTAGTGGTTATAAATTTAGTTTGAAGTGTGTAGAGACACTTGTTGACAAATTTCCAGAACAAATAGTTGGAGTGAAAGATAGCTCTTACAATTTGTACGAAAATTTAAAACTTAAAAATTTTTCAATTTTACTTGGTTCAGAAATAAAATTGTTAAAAGGTTTGGAGTTAGGATGCTCTGGTATAATAACTGCAACATGTAACCTTACAGCAGAATTATCTAGGCAAGTTTATAACGATTTTTTTGCGGGAAAAAAGCCGATACATAATGATAAGTTATGTGATGTTAGAAGCACTTTTGATAAATATAACCTAATTTCAGGTTTACACACTTATTGTGCTGAAAATGACAAAATATATAAAAATATTTTACCACCGCTAAGTCTTTTAAATCGAAATGATAAAGAGGAGTTAATGAATAGATTAAAAGATTTAGAATTTTATAACAAATCAACCCTGGCAGCATAAAATGCAATTAGCAAGATTTCTTAATAAAATTTTTAAAAAAGGTGGTTTTGTATTAACTGATGCTAATTCTAAAGATTATATTATTGGACAACCAGACAATAACCCTATTAAATTAAAAATTTTAAATAAAGATCTTCATTTTAAATTGTTATTACATCCTGATTTATATTTTGGTGAGGCATATACCAATGGCGAAATTGTAATTGAAAACGGTACACTAACAGATTTTTTAGATCTTGCCTTAATGAATTTTGGAAGAGGAGAATTAAACTTTTTCAGTTATTTAATAAATAGATTAAGGGGATCATATAGATATTTAACTAACTTTAATTTTATCAAAAAATCCAAAATGAATGTATCTCACCATTATGATATTAAAGACGACTTGTATGACTTATTTTTAGATCCAAAAAGACAATATTCTTGTGCATATTTTAAAAATGAAAATGACAGTTTAGAAACAGCTCAAAATAACAAAATTCAACATATAATTAAAAAACTAAATATAAAATCTAATCAAAAAGTTTTAGATATTGGATGTGGCTGGGGTTCGCTTGCCATCGACATAGCCAAAAGTGCTCAATGTGAAGTAACAGGTATTACTTTATCAGAGAACCAACTTAATTATTGTAACCAAAAAGCTAAAGATTTGAATTTAGAGAACCAAGTAAAGTTCAGACTAATGGATTATAGAGAATTAAATGAAAAATTTGATAGAATAGTAAGTGTTGGGATGTTTGAACATGTTGGAAGGAAATTTTATAAGAAATTTTTCAAACAAATCGAAAAAATATTGAAAGAGGATGGGGTTTCACTGATACATACCATTGGATCTGTAAATCCTCCAAGAGATCCTCATCCATGGATTACGAAATATATCTTTCCTGGCGGTTATACACCAAGTTTAAGTGAAGTAACCAACCCTATTGAAAAAGCTGGCTTAATAGTAACAGATATTGAGGTTTTAAGGCTTCATTACGCACACACGTTAAGACATTGGAAAGAAAATTGTTTAAAAAATAAAGACAAAATTATTCAAATGTTTGATGAAAAATTTTTTAGAATGTGGGAGTTTTATCTTGCTGGTTGTGAAATGGCATTCAAGTGGGGAGATCATGTTGTATATCAATTTCAACTTACAAAAAATTATAGATCAACACCTGTGACTAGAGACTATATTTATCAATAAATTATTGATAGGGTCATTTCTTCTTAGAAATGAAAATAAAACAAAAAAAATCGAAAAAAAGGTCAAAAATTAAAAAGAAAAATAAAACTAACAGAATTAAAAGAAAAATAAATAAAATTAGAAAAAGCTCAAAAAAACAAAGTAAAAAAAAGTTAATTAATAAAAAGAAAAAAAATAAGTTTAAAAAATCAAAAAAAATAAATTACCAGCTCAAAATAAAAAAAAAACAGAAAGATAGCTTAGTCTTGAAACTAGTTAAATTTCAATTATCTCTCAAACCTCAATTTAATTTCAGATTTAATTTCGGTTTGGAAAAAATCATTCAGAGTTTTTTTGATAAAATTTCA